>NZ_JBJHPB010000007.1:0-185898 GCF_059412285.1 Vibrio sp. CB1-5
GACACTTTGAATGGATCGTTCAACCGATCATTTAGTTGTTAACTGATCGGCATTACTCTTAATGAGCGCTTTTATCAATGTGTTTTAGTTATTTCTTCAGTGCATGGATAGCGTTGGTTGGTTCTATTTCTATACACTTGTTTTTTACTTGACCTATGAACGGATACAAGAAGCCAATGCGACCGCAATAGAACAGGGTAAAGGCGAGCCAAAGACCATGATTTCCCCATAGTTCGACACTAAATGCCTGCACGGCAAGAAACACAATCAGCGTCACAATGCTTGAGTCTCTAACCGGTCTTGTCGTTCCGGTACCCGTAAAGATGCCGTACACGGTCAAGCCGAAACCTGCTACCAGAGGGAACATGAGTAGCCATGGCGTCATTTCTTGATACAAGTCGACGATGGTCTCTAGGCTTGTAAATAAGTAAACCCATTGATTCTGAAATAGAACAACGATAAGTGTTAGCAAAACAATCAATCCCGCAGTCCACTGGAAGTTGAGCCTCAAAACGCGGTCAAGCATGGATGGATTTTTCTCACCGACCGCCTTTCCTGCGAAGACACTCGATGCATTCGCCACGCCGTCAAAAAGGTAGCTAACGATAAAGGTTATCTGCATCAGGATAGCGTTAGTCGCGAGAGTGTCGGTACCAAGCTGAGCACCCGTTCGTGCCATCATGTTGAAGAAAGTGAGCAAGCAAACCGTGCGCAGCAGCAGATCTGTGTTTGATGAGACGATGGTCGCGAGATCGCTTTTGGTCATCTTTGAAGCTGACATAAGCGATGGCAACGATACTCCAGCTGTTCTGAGCACCAAACTGATACCAATGGCGAACATCACTATTTGAGAGATCAAGCTAGCATAGGCAACCCCTGCGACGCCAAGGTCGAAATAGAGTACAAATATAGCATCAAGCACGATGTTAAGAACGTTGCCAAATACTTGGGTGTAGAGTGTTTCTTTTGCTTTTGCTTGACCCATCAACCAGCCGATAACGGTGTAGTTGAGCAAGACAAACGGGGCACCAAAGATAAGAATAGAAAAGTATATCTCCGCTTGCTGCGCTACATCGGCTTCGGGTTTAATGCTCCAAAGGGCTCCCTGCCAGAGCAAAGATTTCAGGACGATAAACACCAGTCCAACAGAGGCTGCGAGTACAAACGGTCTCATTAGGCTGCTTGCCAGAAGACTGTGATCACCTCTTCCGAGTGCCATCGCACTTTGACCCGTAGTGCTGACACGAAAGAAGCCAAACAACCAATACAAGGTATTCATAATCACCGTACCGACGGCGACCCCAGCGATAAGCTCTGCCACGCCTAATTGGCCAATGACAGCAGTATCGACTGCTCCAAGTAGTGGTTGGGTGACAGTCGAAATAATGAAAGGCAGGGCAATCTTGTAATAGTCTTTGTGCGAGATAATCATAGTAGAAAAAGAGCGTGCAGCCGGTGATAATGAGATTGATTTGCGATGCTGAATGGTAGTGGTTTCTATGAACTATGTCATTAAAAGAATTGTGGAGATTGATCGAAAGGTTAAAAAGTCAGCAACGGGAACGGCTTGTTAACGTCGTATTGGTAATGAGTGCACTGCACACATGTTATGTTATAACATGTGTGCATCTTTAGTGTTATCGTGACTGACACATGAACACCATGACAGTTTGATTCGATATGCAGAGCAAGACGGCTATGCGGCCGTGAGCCCTCAGTTAGAAATTAACTGTGCTTTAAGAGACATGACAGTAAATGAACCACTTTGAGGAAAATTGAACAGTGAACGATAAGAGCAATCGTATTGAAGCAGTACCAGCCAACATCATCACTGGCTTTCTTGGTGTCGGAAAAACATCGGCAATCTTACATCTACTCAAGAGTAAACCTGCAGGTGAGCGCTGGGCAGTCCTTGTGAATGAGTTTGGAGAGATTGGTGTCGATGGCAGCTTAGTACAAGGACAATCCGGTGAGGCCGAACAGGTCTTCATACGCGAGGTTCCAGGCGGTTGTATGTGCTGTGCAGCAGGACTACCAATGCAAATTGCGCTTAATCAGCTATTGCACGAGGCGAAGCCTGATCGTTTACTGATTGAGCCGACAGGGCTAGGACATCCTAAAGAAGTGCTTGAAGTGCTCTCGTCCGAACATTATCGAACAGTGTTATCGCTGCAAAAGATACTGACGTTGGTTGATGCTAGAAAGCTCTCTGATACACGCTATACCAACCACGAGACATTCAATCAACAGATAGCGATTGCGGACACTGTCGTTGGCAGCAAGATCGATTTGTATCAAGCTGACGAGAAGCGACTGCTGAAAGCATATGTTGAGCAGGTTGGTCGCCCTGAGACTCAAGTGATATTTGCAGAGCATGGCAATATCCCGCTTATTGCCTTTGAAGGGGTGACGCTGGCAACTGAGGCGCATCACCACCATCACCACCCTCATCATTCGTCAAAACCGCTGGCCTCAGAGTTGCCAATGCCGGAGAGTGGCATGATTAAGGCAGAAAATGAAGGGGAAGGATTTAAGAGTGTTGGTTGGCGATTTGCACCAGACAAAGTGTTTGACCGTCAAAAACTAGCTCTGCTTCTTCTAGACTTGGACGTCGAGCGAATGAAAGCGGTGTTTATCACCAATATGGGAATTTTTGGTTACAACCTGACATCTGATGGGATAACCGAAATGGAGCTGGATGATTGCGTCGAAAGCCGAATTGAGCTCATTGCTCATAAGCTTGATGAGAGCATCGAACAGCGACTCCTTGCTTGTGTCACCAACGTATAGAGTCTTATATCTCAATCACTCTCTAATAAAGTAAACAGGCGGGATTCTAGTCCCGCCTTTTTTGATCTCTAGCTCACGCGAACGAGGCGTTTCTCTGCCATCGCCATTGCAGTATTACTCTGACAATAAGCACTTTCATTGATGAAATGTGGATAGACGGTGTCTTTACCTTGCCAGTGCACATCGTAGCCAAGGAAGGTGGCTAGAATAGGCTCGCCTGGCTCAACGGCGACAAAGTCTCTACCACAGAGCGTTGGGTGGACGGTCGCAAGGCGCATTCCATCGATATCGAGAGGAAACATGACCTCTTCGATATAGCCGTACGCCTCGTAGTTGTTGAGCTGGACTGTATTGTTTAAGTTTATGTTCTCAATGTAGTCGAGTACTGAGGTGAGCAAGTTCTTCATTAGCTCTAGCGTCTCGTACTTGAGTGAGCCATGAGCTTGTGCGCCGACCTCTAGCATCAGTCCATGCTGGCCAGTAGTACACAAATACGGTTGGTCTTGCCAAGATTTACGGTCTTCAAACAGGATATTCGCTTCTGGCATGCGCTGTTTGACGTAGGCACCCATCCTTGTGTAGTAAGGGTCGTTTGACAGTAGAATCAGCGTTGCACCCATATTGCTGGTGGTGTTGTGCAGGTCGATAATCAATTGATTTTCATTGCTTGCATGCTGTTTAACAAACTCGGCCGCCAATCGTTTTTCGTTTGCATCCGATTCTAAATCAGCAGATGAGAAGGCGCGATTTAAGTCTATATCGATAAAGCGCGTATTCTGTTTCACTGCTAGAGGATTACCGACCGTGTTCTTGACCTGAAATGTTGAGCGATCGGCTTGGTACACACCATCTCGAATGAGTTTTTGTAAGTAAAGGCCCGAAAGCTCGTTGCCATGCGTGCCAGCCACGAGGAGTACCTGATTGATTGAGGGGTTTGTCATATCGATATCTGCCAAATCTAAATAATTAAATGTTATAACATAACAATTAAAGCGAGATCTAGCGTTGGCTTCGTAACAATAAAAAAACGCCGCTGACGTGACACGTAAGCGGCGTTTTTAAAAGACAGTGGCGTTATTACGCGCCTTTTGACTTATTGCGGATTGCACGCATCATCTTCAAACGGCGCTCGGCCGAGCTTTGCTCTTGCTGAGGGTTGTTCTTGCGACCTTGGCGATCTTTGTATGCTGGCTTGCTGTGCATTTTGGTCAATAGGGCATCACGGCTTTTTGGCTCGTAGCCGGCAAGTTGGATGCGCTTAATACGCTGCTGGATAAGGTTTTCAACTTGTACCAGCGTCAACTCTTCGTCACGACTTACAAAAGAAACAGCATGGCCTTGTTGTCCAGCACGACCAGTACGACCGATACGGTGAACGTAATCTTCCGCAAGGAACGGCATGTCGTAGTTTACAACGTGCGGTAGACCTTGGATATCAAGACCGCGCGCTGCAACTTCGGTCGCGACCATGACACGGGCTTTACCCGACTTAAACTCTTCGAGTGCGCGGCGGCGTGAGCTTTGTGCCTTATCACCGTGGCATAGAACTGCCTTGATACCATCAAGCTTAAGCTCTTTAACGACCTCGTTTGCGGTTTCTTTGTAGTTCACGAATACCAAAACTTGCTGCCAGTTTTTACGGCCGATTAGCTCAGACAGTAGCTCTAGCTTGCGTTCTTCATCAACAGGGTAAACCACGTGGAAAACCGTCGCGGCCGTTGAGTTTTCTTCGTTAACAATAACGCGCTTCGGCTTACGAAGAAGATCTTGTGCTAACGCGTTCATTTGTGATGAAGAGGTAGCAGAGAACAACATGGTTTGTGGGTGACCCGAAACACCACTCATGATAGTACGGATAGCGCTAATAAAGCCCATGTCTAACATGCGGTCTGCTTCGTCGAACACGAGGAACTCAAGGTTAGCAAGGTTTAGGTTACCAAGCTCAATGTGTTCAATCAGACGACCCGGTGTAGCCACTAATACATCGGTACCATTCTCAAGCTTACGCTCTTGAGAAGACATTTTCGCACCGCCATAAACCGCGGTGATATTAAGATCAACGTACTTGGTGTAGTCGGCGATGTTGTTGGCAATTTGATCGACGAGCTCGCGTGTTGGTGCCAGAATCAGTGCTCGAGTCGTTGCACGGCCAACTTGCTTTGGTGTATCCAGCAATTGTTGGATGATTGGCAAAGAGAATGCAGCCGTTTTACCCGTTCCCGTTTGCGCATGAGCAAGGATATCGTGCCCGCGACGTGCGTGAGGGATCGCCTGTTGCTGAACAGGGGTGAGTTTTTCATAGCCGCACTCAGTGAGGGCTTGTGCTATCTCTGGTGAAAAACCTTGTGATGAAAATGACATTCTATGTTCCTAAAAGCAGATGACCGTGTTCTCTTGACCACAACAAAGTAAGTTTAGAGCGTCATGGTCAAGATGGCCGCTGATTATAAGGGAAATCTCTCACTATGTGGCGACTAATTTCGGATCTTTTCATGATCGAGGGAATGAGCCTTGCTAATACCTAAGGAGATGTCAGTGATGAAAGTTGTTCACAATGGGCACTTGCTCCATCTAAAGCAGCTTTATACGGCACTCCAGAATCAGGAGCTACAGCTGTACTTTATGCCTCAGATCTCAATGAGTACCGGAGAAGTGGTGGGTGTTGAGGCACTCATGCGTTGGACGAATAAGGAGTTTGGATAACTTTCGCCGGCAGAATTTATTCCTATCGCCGAGCGTAGTGGGGTAATTCACTATTTTACCCACAGGGTGATAGAAAACGTGACTCAATCTATAGATACCTTGTTACAAAGATGGTTCCATGCTCAATTAATATCTCGTCAGCAGATTTTGCCAGCACAACGTTTTTAACTCATTGACTGGATTAATAAAAAATAGTCACCCGCAAAATATTACACTAGAAATCACTGAAGCGTTATTAGCTGAAGATAGAGAAGGAACATTAAATAAGTTACTGAAGTTAAAAGATATTGGTGTCAGTATTTCATTAGATGATTTTGGAACTGGCTTTTCTTCAATGAGCTATCTTGCTGATTTTCCGATAGATGAGATTAAAATAGACAAAGCCCCTGCCGACAATTTACGGCAAAGTAACCGTTCGCAGGACATTTATCATGCGTAGATCCTGCTCTCAAGTTCGTTGGGCTGTCGCTGTGTGGCGGAAGGAGTTGAAAATAATGAGTAATTTGAATGGCTTAAGAGTAATGGCAGTGATGTATCACAAGGCTTTCTACACTATAAACCTATGCCGTTGAGTGAGTTAGAGAAATTATTTAAGACCCGAGATTAAGTGCGTTATATGGTTTTTGGCGTTTATTAGACAGTAAGGAAAACGAAACTGAGTGAATACTTAACTGTGTTCACTAAGCAAAGTTGTTTATTTGATTGTGGCAACTTATTGATGTTAAAAGCATTGGTTTTAGAGAGCTTATTTATTTCACGATCGCATTCAAATAATGATGTAAAAATCGGTGAATACGATTCTAATTGCCGAAAAATTAGGCTATTATTGGCGGCTTGTTAGGGGCAGTGACGTCCAGTAAATTAATTTAACTTAGCTTAACTTGTTGTAATAATGGTAAAAAGTATTTTTTCGCCGTTGTGGGTGTTGGCATTGACGGCCGTTGTACTGTTTTCCCACAGCGCACGTAGCGAAGTAAAATTAGAATCAGGTTCGATTAAACGTATTTATAGCAGTGCACAACTCGACGGAGTGGTTGATTTTCAATTATTTAAGGATGCGTACCTTGCTTATGAGAAAACCACCAACCGCAGTAAGTCGTTGTTGACCATCATCGATTATTCAAAACCATCGACGGAAAAACGCTTTTTTGTCATTGATATGGATAAGAAATCGTTAGTGTTTAACACTTATGTCTCTCATGGCGTCAATAGCGGTGAGAAAACAGCGACTAAGTTTTCTAATATTGTTAATTCTCGCAAGACATCCTTAGGCACCTTTTTAACCGACTCGACTTACTACGGCTCGAACGGCTACTCTTTACGCTTGGATGGATTGACCAAAGGCGTCAACGATAATGCTCGAGAGCGCTACATTGTTGTCCATGGCGCAGATTACGCCAATGAGTCTTTTCTCAAACAAAACGGCTATCTAGGCCGCAGTTGGGGATGCCCAGCACTGCCAGAGCATTTGTCTCGACAAATTATCGACACGATTAAAGGCGGAAGTGTTATTTACGCGAGTGCTTAATAGGATTAGTAGCTTAGGATAAATAGATTAGTTTGAATGGCTTAATTTATTGATTATTAACAAAAAGGCTCACATATTTTGTGAGCCTTTTTTGTATTTGACGAATTAACTTGGTTTCGCTTTATTAGGGCGAGAGCGATTTGGTCTTGGTTTGCGAGACTTGTTCGCTGCTTGTTCACCACCACTATTTGGCTTGCGCTTGAAATTGAACTTTCTTGGCTTGCGTGGCTTGTCTGAACCTGTGTTTTCCTTTGAAGCTGCGCCGTTGTTTTGCTTTTGCTTTTGCTGGCCTGGTGCCTGCTGCGGCTTAGCTTTTTTCGGTTTCTTAGGCTTTTTCGCTTTGATTGGGCGAGTATCGAGTTTTGATTCCGGGAGTTCATGTACGGGTTTGAAGCCCTCCAACTCATGTCTTGGCAGCAACTTACCAATCAAGCGCTCGATGGAAAATAGCTCTTTTGCTTCGTCTGCACAAACCAGTGAGTATGCGTTGCCCGTTTCACCTGCGCGACCCGTACGACCGATACGGTGCACGTAATCTTCAGATACGTTTGGTAAGTCGAAGTTTACCACTTGTGGCAACTGAGGGATGTCCAAACCACGCGCGGCGATATCGGTAGCGACCAATACGCGAACTTCACCACTTTTAAAGTTAGCCAGCGCTGTCGTACGAGCACTTTGGCTCTTGTTACCGTGTATTGCCAAAGCCGTAATGTCTTGGCTTTCTAGGTAACGAGCAAGACGGTTGGCACCATGTTTAGTTCGACTAAATACCAGCACCTGCTTCCAGTCACCATCTTGGATAAGCTTGGCAAGCATCGCCGGCTTTTGCTTTTTATCCGCAAGGTAAATACTTTGTTCCACCAAGGCTGTGGTTGAGTTTGGTGGCGTCACAGATACTTCTACCGGATCGTTAACTAGGCCTTTGGCTAGGTCACGGATCTCATTTGAGAAAGTGGCTGAAAAGAGTAGGTTCTGACGTTTTGCAGGCAGTAGATCGAGAATCTTTTTGATGTCACGATAAAAGCCCATGTCCAGCATTCTATCGGCTTCATCAAGTACCAGTACTTCCAATTGAGAAAACTTGATCGCGTTTTGCTGATACAAATCCAAAAGGCGGCCTGGTGTCGCTACCATGACATCGCAACCTTTGCGGAGCTTCATCATCTGTGGGTTAATTTTTACGCCACCGAATACACACTGAGAAGTCAGGGGTAGATGGACGCTGTATTTGAACACGCTCTCATGAACCTGTGCGGCAAGCTCGCGGGTTGGCGTTAAAATCAGCGCGCGAATGTGGTTACTCTTGACGCGATTACCGTTATCGAGATTTTGAATCAGTGGTAGAGCAAAGCCAGCGGTTTTGCCTGTGCCCGTTTGAGCGGCTGCCATGACATCTCTGCCTTCAATAACGGCAGGAATAGCTTGCTCTTGAATGGGCGATGCTTTCTCATAACCTAATTCTTTAATAGCGCGCAGAATAGGTTGGGAAAGACCTAAAGAATCAAAACTCATAGTGATACTCAGTTTAAGAAAAGAGGAGGGCAGATTGCCTTGAAGTGCCATAACCCCAAGAATAGGGCAAGGTGCGCTATTCTGCGTGGTTTTGTGATGAAGTTCAATACAATTTTGGTTGCATTATTTCAGTGATTTAGGCCTAAAGCAGTATTGAATTTACCTGTTAAGGTGTTTATATTGTCGCCGCCTTAGACAGGCACACCCTAAAATGCACACTCGCCATCCCGCCTCCATTGGTGCATTTATATTGGTGTTAGAACTTTCCCATGCAAACGACAATGCGTCCTTTAAATCGCTTTACCCGTGAATCGGGTGCGCTTATGAACCTGTCGGTTCCTATTATTCTGACTCAGCTTGCTACTCAGGCAATGGGTTTTGTTGATACCACCATGGCTGGTCAAGTCAGCGCTGCAGATCTTGCGGCGATTGCTCTAGGAGCAAGCTTGTGGATCCCGGTACTTCTTTTGCTACGCGGCGTTATTATGGCTTTAACGCCGGTAGTGGCATTTCATCGTGGTGCTCGTGACTTCGATAGCATCTCTATTGAGTTTTTCCAAATGGTATGGCTAGCACTGTCTTCTAGTGCATTGTTGATTGCCTATTTGGTCAGCGCAAAACAGATCCTAGAGTGGATTGGTGTGGCACCAGAAATCATCCCTATTGCAAGTGATTACGCTTATGCATTGGCCTTTGGCGTACCGGGGATTGCGCTGTTTTATACCTTAAACGGCTTTTGTGAAGGCATGAACAATACCAAGGCTCCAATGATCATCTCGGTGATTGGCCTATTGGTTAACATTCCGGTTAACTACGTGCTCATTTACGGTAAGTTCGGCTTTCCTGAGATGGGTGCCGTTGGCTGTGGTTGGGCGACAAGTTTGGTGTATTGGTTGATGTCAGCGCTACTTTACTCCTACATTCGCGGTCATCACCATTTTAAAACCATTATCCGTTTTACCGATGTGAAACCTAGGTTTGCTGAGATCTTCAATCTATTGAAGCTTGGCCTACCTATTGGAATGAACATTGCGGTGTGCGGTAGCATCTTCGCCGTTATTGCGCTTTTGATTGGTCGTATTGGTGCCGAAAACGTTGCAGCAGCACAGATTGCGCTTAACATTTCGAGTATGACCTATGTGATTCCAATGAGTATTTCCTTTGGTATTACGATTCGTGTTGGTCACGCTCTGGGTGCAAAAGACAATGTTGGCGCAGTAGAGCGAAGCAAAATTGGTATCGTGGTCGCGGCGATGTTATCACTGTGCTCGGTGGCGATGTTCTTGCTGTGCCCGGATTGGATTATTCGTCTCTATACCACCGACCCTGCGGTGAGTGCGACGGCGGCTACTTTATTGGTATTTACGGCTATGTATCAATTTAGTGATGCGTTGCAGACCTCGGCTAACGGTGCGCTGCGCGGCTATAAAGATACTAAGGTGCCGATGATTTTGGCGATTGCGTCTTACTGGGGCTTAGCTCTGCCGCTCGGTGTGGTGTTAGGATTGACGGATCACATAGTGCCTGCCATGGGCGAGGAAGGCTTTTGGGTGGGCATTTTGAGCGGATTGACGGTTGCGGCCTTATTGATGCTGCTGCGTTTGCGCTCGGTGATAAAGCACCGTGCTTGTTGTTAAGTGGCGTTTACACGTTTGTACTTACAATGAAATAGGGCGCGATAGATAGAGTTATTTATCGCGCCTTGTTTGTATCAAGGACTCCTCACGATAGGGATTAGTCTTAATTCACAGAAGGAAAGGCATGGTGGAAACTTATAGATTAATGACCATGTGCATCCCAACCCGCTATGGTTAGTACTCTGAGACTCTCTTTACTGATAGATTGTTGAACTTCCCAATGAAAGTACGGATTACTTTAATTTAACTGCATGATTTATAAGTAATAAAAAATACTCAAAGAAAATTATATCTATTTTGTTAATACAGTGTATAGTGTACGTCAGCTCAAACAGTGAGCTATTGATAACTTATTTAGTTCAAGCTTTTCTCAGTTCTCTATCGATTTGATTCATCATATCTATCCTGCCCTGCGATACCTTTTTCTTCATTCCTTATTTAGTAGCTCTCTTTCTAACACAATCAAACTATCGAGATATACATGTCAAATAAAACAACGGGTTCAGTAAAATGGTTCAACGAAACAAAAGGCTTTGGTTTTATTGCACCAGATAACGGTACTGCTGATGTATTTGTTCATTTTAGATCAATTACCAGCGACGGCTTTAAAACATTAACGGAAGGTCAAAAAGTTTCCTTTAATGTTGAGCAAGGCTCTAAAGGCCCACAGGCAGCAGACGTTACTGCACTGTAAGAATTCTGATGAGATCTTTTCGACTTTTTAGCAACGAAAAGATCTCTGTATTTTATTATTTATTAAGGAGTTAAATTATTAGAAAGTCCAATCGTAAGAAATATTGGTACTATGTTTTGCGTGAGAAAAATCAACTTAAGAGTAAAATCTAGTCGGTGTTTTTCAAGGTAGTTGTATCAAGTTAATTACTATCTTTATCATACCAGCACCTCTTGGTCAGCGACCATAAATCAGCTTAATAGCGATGTTCTGACACGTCATGTTCTTCATAGAGGAAATGTTAATTGCTTAAATTTACATTTCTCATTTAGTGAATTGGAACAAAAAGGAAAAATACTAAACTCCCAAAATATGGTCTTAGGGGATTTTTATATTTCTTAAATCAAGGAGATTAGTTTTGAAGAAAACAACAGAGCGTAAAGTCAAAAAAGAAATTGTCGATAATAGTGAAAGTGATTCTCGCAAAGATACCATTCACGAAGTAAGAAAAAAGATCGAGAATATTCTAATAGAACGTGAGCGAAAAAAATTATGGGATCTATAAAATGAGAAAACCTGCAAAGAAATCAAGTAACAAAAACCGCAAGAGCAGCTTTGAAGAGAAATTTTCCCATATGGTCGCTGAATATCAAAAAGAGAAAGAAGTTTTAGATTCTTTGGTTGAAGGCACACCTGAGTACAACAAACAGAAAAGAATCTGCGACAAGCTTTTTGCTAGTGCTGAACGGTTCATAAATGCAAACTAAATCGCTTTCTTTCTTCCTGCCATAAAGAGCGATTGAAGGAAGCAGGTGCGAACCCTAACTACTTTGGCACTTATTCTATGCGATGTAAACGATCAGAAACGGGCTGCTACTGCAGTCCGTTGTGGTTTCTAGGCGCCCCGAATAACTTCAGCTGACCCTCTTGGTACGTCAAGCCTATCTCTTTTTCTATCTAATGGCTTTCGCTATTAGCAAGTTGGAGCTAACTGAAATGAGCCCAAAGAATTGAGCCCCACACCATCATGGCAAGACCGATGGCCAAAAACACGGCCGCTGAGCCGAGGTCTTTTGCACGCCCTGATAACTCGTGACGTTCAAGACCGATACGATCTACCACGGCTTCCACCGCAGAGTTCATCAGTTCAACAATCATAACAAAGATAACACTACCCACTAGAGCAGCTTTGGCAAACAAAGAAACATCTAACACAGCAGCGATAATGACCGCAAAAATCAGCGCTACACATTCTTGGCGAAAAGCAGCTTCGTTTTTCCAAGCGGCGACCAGGCCGTACCAAGAGTATCGAGCGGCGTAAATAATGCGTTTTATGCCAGTATTTTTTTGAATCTCAGTCATGGTTTAGTTCAACTTTAAAGTAAGTGCATCGTTGCGATTGTTTTCGTGCTTGTCATCAACAGACTTAGAAATATTGCCAATCGCTTGGAACTCTTCATGAGTCCAAACTGCTTTATCTTTTAATGAGGCCGGCAGTATATCAAACGATTGAATATTGTCAGCTTTTACTAACTGTAGTTGTCCGTATTGTTCAAGCCTTGCAAACTCAGATAAGCTCAGCGGTGTGCCGTTCGAAACTGCATTTGGAATGAGATCCAAACTAAAATGATAATCGCGTGTTTTCACTACCCATTTGTTTGGTAGTCTTTTGCTGCTGTCCCACCAGATGCCATCGAGCTCTTTGAGCTTATCGATACTCGTATCTTCATCTTGTGCTTCTAGCATTTTTAAGTGCTTACGGAAATACTCTGGCAATAGAACCACAAACGCCTCTTGGGTAATGTCTGGGTTGATTCGCAAAATCTCATAGGCAATGAGCGCACCGAGCATATTTGAATAGAGATCTTCTGGCGAAAACGCCGATGGATACTCTTTAAAACCACCCACAGAGACTAAGCCGTACCACTGTGCAATTTCATGCCATTGAGCAAGACGAAACGCGAGTAGTGCCGCCAGCTTAGCTTCATCATCCTGTTCTGCGTCTAGCTGGTTTAGGTTATTAAATACGATGCGCCGGTCACGCAGCTCTGGCGTAAGGTTCACTTGATAGCTGTCGCTGTCGCGCTGCTTAAGAGAGTGATATAAATAGAAGGCAAAATCCGCGGTATCTCGAACGTGCGCAGTATCGATAAAGCCGCCTTTATTGGTGAAAATGAGTCCATTTACTTCGTCAGATGCGCCAAATAGGCTGCCGACAACACTGGCTGAGCCATCATTGAATACGTGCGCGTCGACATCTTCAGTATTGAGAACATTCTTGATTGAGTAGAAAGGAACAGGGACGCTTCCTAGTTCCGCTTTAAGGCCCGTTCCAAAGGCGCAGCATGGTCTGATCCCTACTGGTACGGTCTCGGATTCTGCGAAGCTTGGCGCAGCAGCGGTAAAAGCAAGACTTAGTAGCATTAGTATTTTTTTCATAGGTGAACCAAATCAGTGAGTGGAACAAAAAAAAGCGCAAGATTGTGCAGTGTACGCACCTGCGGTTTGTCAAAAAAATGCAATAATTTGTCGTGAGAATAATAAACGTTTGAATAAATAGTATTTACCTTTTTCTGCCAATTCGCTAATCAAGGTCTTGCGGTTCTGATTGAACTTGGTTTCGCCCGTTCTGCTTTGCTCTGTATAAAGCCGCATCGGCGCTTTCCAATAATTGCTGCGTTGTCACCTGTTCTTCGACGAGTTGATGAGCAACGCCAACTGAAATCGAAAGCACGTTGAACGGATTGTTTCCTGAATGTGGAATGTTGAGTGATAGGATTTCTTGGCGCATTTTTTCCGCCAAGGTCGTGGCTTCTTGAGCTGAGACATTGACCAGCAAGGCACAAAACTCCTCGCCGCCAATACGCGCGACCATATGACCACAGGGAACAAGCACTTGCTTTAAAGTATTGGCTACATAACGCAGTGCAAAGTCACCTTGAACATGACCGTAAAGGTCGTTGTATTGTTTGAAGTGATCGACATCAATCATCATGGTAGTAATACTGCTGACAAAGAGGCTATGAGTATGATGTTCAAGCTCGCTCATGAATGGGCGGCGATTCGGCAACCCAGTTAGCTCGTCAGTTTCTGCTGCGATGTGCAAACGTTGATTGGCTTCTATGAGTTCCTCTTGCAGCGCGGTCATTTCTTTCTGGCTGCGCAGTCGCAGATGCATTTCACTGACGGTGGTTGAAAGCCGGCTTAAAGTTGCTCGCTGCGTGTCACTCCAGTCATGTGCGCCGTGGATGTTGGAGGCAATAAAAAGGCCAAATATCGCTTTACCATCGATCAGGGGAAAAATGGCTATCGAATCGATTCCTAGCTTCTTCATCATGCTGTACTCAGAATCCGCTTGGCTCTTCAGAAACTCAATATCATTAATCACAATAGGTTCCAGAGAAAGTAGACGACGCTGCAGTAATGCCATCGAGCCGATATTGAACCCCTCGAGGTAAGGGTTTTCACTACCATCGGCTCGCCATGAATAGCGATAGTGCGCAATATTGTCGTCAATAGTGAGTACGCTGAGTCTGTCGATGTCGAGCAAACGGCCAATGGGCTCAAATGCACGATACATAACTGTTGCCATGTTGTCCTCGCTGCAGGTCAGAATATTGAGTGACATATCGGCGAGGATACGATGCAGTTTACTTTGGGTTTTGTAGGCTTTGGTTTGAATCTCGATACTCTGTTCGAGTTGATTCTGATGATGGAGCAGTTGTCGCTCTGTACGTCTTTGTGCCGCTATCGCGCGCCTTGAGGCGTTATTCAGGTTTTGCAGTGCTTTCGCAACGTAGGAGAGTTCATCTTGACGCTGAGTCAGACTGTCAGGCAGCTTTAATTTACTCGACGTTTGAGGGTTGATGGTTTTCGATATCTTATAAAGCTCGTTAAGCGGTTTGGTGACGAGCGAGTAAACCACCACAACAACAATGGCGATTATCACTAAGGCTTCTAGGGTGTTTAAAAGAAAACCTAATGCTAACCGAGATAATACTTCTTCTTGAATCTTTGAGTCGTCTATTTGATAGGACAAGGTACCGAGCATTCTGCCGTTGTGGCGTAGTTCATAGCTGTGAGTCGTCGAGGTTAACAGTTCGGATACGTTAGCGTCGAGCATGGTACCATCAGTACTTTTGAGCTGAATATTTTGGATGTTGCTGTCTTTACTGATGCTGACTAGCAGTTGCTCTAGTTGACGAAGATCCAGATCCCAGAGCGCTTCTGAAATGGGGTAATACAGGGAGCGTACATGGCTCAGGGTATTCGTTTCGGCTTGATTCATTTCTTGTTGATAGTCGACATAGGCTTGGATCGAAATGTTCAACAACGCCAAAAAACCGGTAGCAATCACCATGATGGCGATGATTTTGTGTCTGAGTGTTTTCATAGGGAGCAATGTCACTTTAGCTCCTCAGACTTGGGTACAAATGGATCGATAGGGTTTTGTTGAATGTCGATTTTTCGGAAATCAATCCGCTGCCAGTTCTTATCTTTTAATAGGTTGTAGAACTCAGAAGGGTAAGGCACTGTGCGAAATAAATTGTATTTGGTGCGCTGTGGCCAAGCCTTACTGTGCAAATAGTAATGGATTTTGACTAACGACAGACCTACCGCGGTGAAATGGCCTCCTGCCAGAGAGGAGACTTCGCCTTTAGACAAGGCGTTTAACACTTGGTTGGATGTGTTGATTGTCCCCACAAAGATGTCACTGCCGATTGTGATATTGGCCTCTTCGATGGCCTTAATGGCGCCAAACGCCATGTGATCGTTTGCTGTCCATAGGTAGCGTACGTTGTCATGTCTATTCAACAAGATTTTGGTCTGTTCATAGGCAATGGATTCGGACCAGTCTCCGTAAACGCGTTGGGCTAGGGAGGTATTCTCATTTTGCATGATAAATGATGTCGCCCCTGCCTCTCGATTGTTGGATGCAGGAGTAGCTTTATCACCAGAGATGAGTAAAAAGTCCCCCGGCCGTCCTCTACCTTTAATAAACAGATCCTGTGCACTGACAAACCCGATATGATAGTTGTCTGGAAATACTCCAGGTAGCAGTCGATTAGACCAATCAGGCATGTTGGACATAAGTCGTTTGTCATTGGATGATAAGTCATTGAGTGCAAAAGTGACTTTGATTTGTGGAGACGTTATAGATTCAAGCAAGGAGAGTCCCGTACCTTTTTCGTTCACTAGAATGACAAAATCAGGTGAGGGGCTTTTCTGCATTCTTTCGATGAGCTTTTGGCGGGTCAGAAGTCGGTCACGCTCACCATGGATTATCTCTAGTTGCAAGCCCAAAGCACCTGCTGCCGCTTGTGCATAGAGGTCGACATCATGCCAAAAGCTTTCCTGCGCAAACCCAGGGTTTACGAACAACACTCGGCTATCCGCTTGATGTGGCGTATTGTCGACTTTCGCTGCAATGGCTGTGTCTAATAATAAACAGTAGACGCAAAGCGCCCAAATCACTCTCATAACAACACTCCCTGTGTTAGAGGAAATTATGGAAGTGATTTGTGAAAACGTCGAATAGTTGTGAGTTAAATCACATGAATGAGGCAGGAGTCTCAAATATAAAACGTTGGATATGGGGGTAAAGTGTTTGGCTGTAATGCGACTAAGTGTTTATTTGATGTGAAATTAGAGGGTGTAATACACCCTCTACATGAGTTTTGGAACCTAGCTTTGGGCCTTAGCTTAGTGGCTTAGCTTTATTAATGCGTTTAATCCAGGTTCTCGAAGGATGGAGCTCATTGAGAACATCGACCGGCAGTGGCAGTGGGTCGCCACAAATCTCAGAGGCGAGCAGTTCAGCCAGCAGTGGCGCAGAGCTGAGCCCGCGCGAACCAAGACCTAGCATGCAGTATAGTTCTGGGTGCTGAGTCAATTGGTTGAGCTGACTACCTTGCTCACCGTAGGCGTGGCTGAGTGCATCGAAGTTGGCCACTTGACCGACAAACGGTAAATGATCTCGGCTGACGGTACGGATCCCCTGGCGAGACTGATTGTCGCTGGTGTCGACCTCGTTCACCCAATCTACATTGGGTACGCAGGCTTTCAGTTTATCGCCATTCTCTTGCTGGGCTATTGAATCAAAGTCGGTATTGATGTGCTTGCGATCGTAACTGGCGCCAATACAGTGCGTCATTGTGTTTGGATTGTGAGGTGTCATATAGCCGTCGTAGCACAATACCGATTGAATCGCTTCGAGTGTTTTCGTGGTGGGAATGTGGCTGACTTGTCCTTTTACTGCGGTCAGATGCAGCGCTTTGGTTTGAGCGAGATGGCTAAACTCGTGACCATTAGCAATAATGACGGCATCGAAGTTTGGTCTCTCGGCTAGGTTAGCACCATTAAGTTGCCATTGACCGTTATCGATTTGCTCAATCGAGTCAATTTGAACATTGAAATGCGCGCTAAGTTTGCCACTGTTTGCGTAGTGGTGGATAAGCCCTTGAGTTAACTCAGCCGGGCAAAGCCATCCACCTAGCGGGTAATGAACGCTAGCGTGCGGCGAGGCTACACCAATCGCTTGGCTGGTTTGCTTTGCATCGAGTTGGTGAATGAGCTCACTTGGGAAGTTGCCTTCGAGCATACGTTTCAGTTTTTGCTCCGACTTCTCATCCCACATGAGTTGCGTAACACCGCACCAATCATGGTCAAAATCAAATTGGGTTGCCGCGTGTTCGGCGAATTGTCTCGCATATAAAAACGCGGGTGCGAAGACTCGTGATACGCCAAGATGTTCGCCATTGAGAAGTGGATAAACGGCACCTTGTCGATTGCCTGACGCTCCTTCTGCTGGTTGAGAGTCTTTGCAAAACAGGCTGGTCTGAATGCCGCGCTTCTCAAGAGCTGCGATTAAGGTTGCACTGGCAACACCACCACCGATGATGGCGACATATTGTGGACGTGGCTTCGCGTTGCGATAGTAAAGAGGCTCATAGTTGCTATAAGGCTGCTTTTGAGCGATGTGGCCAACAATCATGTCGCGTTTGGTGCCAAAGCCTTTGGCTTTTTTCATCTCAAAGCCTGCTTCAATCAGACCGCGTCGGACAAATCCGGCAGCGGTGAACGTGGCGCAGGTGCAATCTTGTTTAGCAAGTTTCACCATGCCATTGAAGAGATCTTGATTCCACATCTCCGGGTTTTTGCTAGGCGCAAAACCATCTAGGAACCAACAATCGACAATGCCCTGTGATGGAGTCGGAACACTTGGTAGGCAGTCTTTAATATCACCGAACCAGAGATCGAGAGTGATTGCGCCATTAGCAAGGACAATACGGTGGCACTCTGGCACCGCGATAGGGTAGTGGGCTTGTAGCTGCTTGGCATAGGTTGCCAGTTCTGGCCATGACTCATGAGCTTTGATCAGGTCTTGCTGAGATAATGGGTATTTTTCAAAGCTGATAAAGTGCAGTTCTTGCAACGTCGCGCTAGGGTTTTGTTGTCTGAACTCTTCGAACCACTGCCAGACTGCGAGAAAGTTCAATCCGGTGCCAAATCCGGTTTCAGCAATGACAAAACGCGGCTGCTCGAAATCGTGCCAACGCTCTGGAAGTCGGTTTTGCTTCAAGAATACGTAACGAGTTTCTTCTAAACCATTGACATTGGAGAAGTAAACATCGTCAAATTGATCGGATACCGGGGTGCCCGACTCGTTCCAGTCGAGTTGCGCATGAGTGATGGAAGTCATAATTTTGACACTTATCTCGTGTTATACCCCTAGGTAGAAAGTTATCACAACTACATTTAGTGGGGCATCGATAGCATTTATTGATGCGAATTGTACGAATTTATGGGAAAGCTGACCACTTTTATCCTGTATCTTCGTTATCATTTAGCCGTTTTTGAATTTATAGGAATGTCACATGAAACGAGTCGTAATTACCGGTATGGGTATTGTTTCGAGCATCGGTAACAACGTGGAAGAAGTTTTAGCGTCTCTTAAAGCAGGCCGTTCTGGTATTAACGCCTCTGAGCAATTCAAAGAGATGGGCCTTCGTTCTCAAGTTTGGGGTGATTTGAAAATTAACCCAGCTGAGCATATCGACCGTAAAAAAATGCGCTTCATGGGCGACGCAGCGGCGTACGCATATCTTTCAATGGAGCAAGCGATCGAAGACGCAGGTCTGACAGACGATCAAGTTTCAAATGACCGCACAGGTATCGTTGCAGGTTCTGGTGGTGCGTCTGCACTTAACCAAACACTTGCAGTGGATACACTACGCGCAAAAGGCGTGAAGCGTGTTGGTCCTTACATGGTACCTCGTACTATGTCATCAACTGTGTCAGCGTGCCTGGCAACACCATTTAAAATCCGTGGTGTGAACTACACAATGAGCTCAGCGTGTGCAACGTCTGCTCACTGTATCGGTCACGCGATGGAGCTTATCCAACTTGGTAAGCAAGACATCGTATTTGCTGGTGGTGGTGAAGAGCTAGATTGGTCTCAAACTATGATGTTTGATGCGATGGGTGCACTGTCTACTAAGTACAACGAAACCCCAGAAAAAGCATCACGTACTTACGATGCGAACCGTGATGGTTTTGTTATCTCTGGTGGCGGCGGCATGGTTGTTGTTGAAGAACTCGAGCACGCTCTTGCACGTGGCGCGAAAATCTACGGTGAGGTTGTCGGTTACGGTGCAACATCGGACGGCTACGACATGGTTGCACCATCTGGTGAAGGCGCAGTGCGTTGTATGAAGATGGCAATGCAAGACGTTGAAGTGATTGATTACGTAAACACTCACGGTACATCAACGCCTGTAGGTGATGTTAAAGAACTTGGTGCTATCCAAGAAGTCTTTGGCGGCAATAGCCCTGCTATCTCAGCAACGAAAGCAATGACAGGTCACGCACTAGGCGCAGCAGGTGTACACGAAGCGATTTACTCGGCGCTAATGCTACACCACGGTTTTATTGCACCAAGCATCAACGTTGATGAGCTAGATGAAGCGGCACAAGGCCTAGACATCGTTACTGAAACTCGTGAACAAGAGTTAAACACTGTGATGTCTAACAGCTTTGGTTTCGGTGGCACGAACGCAACACTAGTACTGAAGAAGTACCAAGGTTAACCCTGGCTAATCAGTTCTATGATTTCCAGAGCTGACTGGTGAAAACCAGTCGCAGACGCAAGTTTTAATCCCTGGAGAGCGGGTTAAAATCCTTTTGTTCTGGATCTTGCCCAGCCAAATGGCTGGGCATTTTTGTACCTGAATTTTGCCAAGCGCCATCTTTCTGTCTCACTTACTCGACACATGCTGCTATATCTTGCACAATTCAGCCTATTGTAAGGACAACCCCCTTTGGAACTTCCCATGAAGATTATTGTTGATGAGGCAATGCCTTATGCCGTTGAGCTGTTTAGCCAACTCGGTGAAGTGATCGCCAAACCTGGCCGCGAGTTAACGGCTGACGATCTTGTTGATGTTGATGCGCTCATGATTCGCTCAATCACTAAGGTCAATGAAGCGCTTTTAGAAAAGGCCAACAAGCTTAAATTCGTTGGCACCGCAACCGCGGGAATGGATCATGTAGACCAAGCACTTCTTAAGCAGCGCGGTATTTTCTTTACGGCTGCACCAGGTTGCAACAAAGTGGGTGTGGCCGAGTATGTTATCAGTAGTTTGATGGTGATTGCTCAGCAGCAAGGTTTCTCGATCTTCGACAAAACAGTGGGTATCATTGGTTGTGGTCAAGTAGGAAGCTACCTGCAAAAATGCTTACAAGGCATTGGCATCAAGGTTCTTCTTAATGACCCACTCAAGGAGCAGCAAGGTGACCAAAGAGTCTTTACTGAGCTTGATACTCTGCTAGAGCAGGCCGATGTGGTCACCATGCATACGCCTATCACTCGCGATGGTGAGTACCCAACGCATCATTTAATCAACCAAGCTCGTCTTGATAAATTCCGCGCAGACCAGATTTTGATTAATGCTGCGCGTGGTCCTATCGTTGATAACGAGGCACTCAAACAGCGCTTACTCAAGCAAGATGGGTTTACTGCTGTTCTTGATGTATTTGAATTTGAACCAGTGGTTGATTTTGATCTGCTACCTCTGTTAACGTTCGCGACCCCCCACATCGCGGGTTACGGCCTTGAAGGTAAAGCGCGTGGAACGACCATGATCTTTAATAGCTATTGTGAGTTTTTAGGGTTGTCTGAACGTGCAAACCCAGATGCACTGCTACCCGTTGCTCCAATCCCAGAACTGACGCTAGATCGTGCATGGGATGAAGCGGCGCTGCACAGTATGACGCAGATAATCTATGATGTACGCAAGGACGATGCGATTTTCCGCCGTGAAATTCACAATGAAAATGGCTTCGACAAAATGCGTAAACTTTATTGGGATAGACGCGAGTATGGCGCTGTCCTTGTTAAGGGTGACGAGTCTTGTAATCTTGCACCATTAGCAGAACTAGGATTTCAAATCGAGGTAACTAAATGAGCCAACAATTTAATATCGCTGTATTTGGAGCAACAGGTGCTGTAGGTGAAACTATGGTCGAAGTGCTACAAGAACGTGAGTTCCCGATGGGTGACATCTACCTACTTGCGAGTGAGCGCAGTGAGGGTAAGACCTATCGTATCAACGGTAAAACAGTGAAAGTTGAGAACGTAGAGAACTTCGATTGGTCACAGGTCCATATTGCACTGTTTTCTGCAGGCGGTGAGCAATCAGCAAAATGGGCGCCTATCGCGGCAGATGAAGGTGTGGTCGTCATCGATAACTCTTCGAACTTCCGTTACGACTACGACGTACCGCTTGTAGTGCCAGAAGTGAACCCAGAAGCGATTGCTGAGTTTAGAAACCGCAACATTATTGCTAACCCTAACTGTTCAACCATTCAAATGCTGGTAGCGCTTAAGCCGATTCACGATGCGGTGGGTATCGAGCGTATCAACGTGACTACTTACCAGTCGGTTTCTGGTGCAGGTAAAAGTGGTATTGATGAGCTAGCAGGCCAAACGGCGATGCTGCTTAACGGTAAACCAGTAGAACCTAAAGCATTTAGTCAGCAAATTGCGTTCAACTGTATTCCGCAAATCGACCAGTTCATGGACAACGGCTACACCAAAGAAGAAATGAAGATGGTGTGGGAAACGCAAAAGATCTTCAACGATCCAAACCTAATGGTTAACCCAACCTGCGTTCGTGTGCCAGTATTCTATGGACACGCTGAAGCTGTGCATCTAGAAACGAGCGCGCCTATTTCTGCAGAGGAAGTGGTGCAATTGCTAGAGCAAGCGGAAGGTGTTGAAGTCTTCCACGGTGAAGATATGCCAACACAAGTGCGTGACGCGGGCGGTAAAGACCATGTCATGGTTGGTCGTATTCGCAATGACATCAGTCACCATAGCGGTGTGAACATGTGGGTTGTCGCAGACAACGTTCGTAAAGGTGCGGCGACGAATGCGGTACAAATTGCAGAAGTATTAATCCGCGATTACTTCTAAACGGCAGTCGTTGAGCTCTTGTACTGCAGTCTCTGCAGGACATTGAGTGGTGCTTTATGTATCGTTGCTGTCACTTTTTAATCAAAGGCTCCTTTTTAGGGGCCTTTGTACTGTCGGCCAATGTGAAATTGGTACCGATATCATGCTTGAATCAAGTTTTTTAAAGGCTGACCTATAGTTTTGGAGCTAATATCCGATATAGTAACGAGATAATTTTTGTAATTTCTATACCCAAATGACCTGAACCTGCACTTTGAGGTCACTTGGGTGTAACGCAGACAGCTGAGCCTTCCATGCATCAAATTTTAAAGCCTTTGTTAGTGACGTTAGCACTAGCAGGAGCGACAACTTCTTTATCTATCAGCGCTGATACTATTCGATTGACCGGACCAAACGGTGAGGTCATCTCGGCTCCGCAATATTCGCAACCTGCCCGTCAACTTGTTAACGAAGATAGCGGTGCTCCTGCACGCTACTATGGTCCTACTGCTCGAAATGAAACCCTATGGTCAATTGCATCACGTTTTAAGCCTGCGGGTGCTAGCGTTCAGCAAACCATTTATGCGTTCTATGAGCTAAACCCAGGTCAATTTGAAAAGAGCAATATTCATCAGTTGCTGCCAGGCAGTGAACTTCGTATTCCATCTAATACGTTGATCAATCGTGTTGATCTGCAAGAAGCGCTAGCCGTTCTAGCTGCGCATCAGACCAAACTGAATCAACCTGCATCTGTCGTTGCGCCTCCACGAGCAACTGTGCAGCCGAAACCAGAGCCACAAAAGCCTCAAGTCAAGCCAGAAGCAGTAACAACGCCATCTGCAGCAAAACCTGAGCCAGTTGAAGCAACACCTAAAGCCGAAGCGGAAGTGACGACTAAAGCGCCGGATGTTCCGAAAGCGCCTGATGCAACGGAAGCGTTACGAGAAGAGCTTAGCCGCTCGGAAAGCGAGCTAATGTCTTTGGAAGAGCGAAATCACCAACTAAGGTTGATGCTTTCTGAAGTTCAGCACGAAGTGGAAGCGCTAAAAACGGAAGTGGATAACGAAGAACGTATCCGCACTGAAGTCGAACGTCAGCTTAGTGAGGAAAAGCGTAAACAGGCTGAAATGGCTCGATTGGCACCAAGCCAGCTTGATGTTTGGCTTTCTAAACCGTGGTTTGTTGCTCTGCTAGCCTTTGTGCCAGCGCTGCTTCTTGGTCTTCTGGTAATGGCAATATTACGCTCTCGTAAACGTCGAGATGATGAGCCAACTGCGCAGCTTAACGATGCTCAAACTGATAGCTCGGATAAATCCGCTATGGCCGCAGCTGCTGGTGCGGGAGTCGCCACCGCAGCGGTTGCCAGTGACGATGATGAGCTGTTCTCCGATGACCTACTAGCTGGCTTGGATGATGAAGCTGAAGACAGTGATGTAAGCCAAGAAAATGATGAGAATGATGTGTTTGCC
The DNA here is from genome assembly GCF_059412285.1 of Vibrio sp. CB1-5. Classification (NCBI taxonomy): domain Bacteria; kingdom Pseudomonadati; phylum Pseudomonadota; class Gammaproteobacteria; order Vibrionales; family Vibrionaceae; genus Vibrio; species Vibrio sp. CB1-5. The sequence continues at coordinate 23,768 of NZ_JBJHPB010000007.1, forward strand.
GACCTGGATGAGGCGGACTTTGACTTCAATCTAGATGATGAAGATGACCCATTTGCTAGCATCGATGACGATGGAGAGCTCGACATTGGCGTGGTTGATCTTGATACCAGCACCAACGGTATCAGCGTCAAAGATGGTGAGAAGGCACTTGGCCTTGAAGAAATGGAACGTGCGCTCAACGATGTTGCGGTGCCAAGTGATGATGACGAGTTAGACTTTAACCTTTCCGACGAAGATGAAGACGACAGCAATAACGTCGTATCACAAGATGACTTGGATAGCCTGTTTGCAGACTTCAGCCTAGACACTCAAGGCGATTTGGAGCAAGAAACTGCCACACAAATTAATGCTGAAGAGACTCTAGAAGAAGACAGCGCGCTAAACCAAGCGCAAATGGACGAATTACTCGCTGGCGACGACTTCGACCTCGATGAAGGTGAAATTGATTTAGATGATCTGTCTGCAGACTCTCCGTTGGCACCTTTGGAAAAAATCATAGCTGAGGAAAGTGACGCTCAGCGCGCCGACGATGAACTGCAATCTTCAGATAACATGTCTGAGAGTGTAGACAACGACGATATTGATGATCTCTTTGCTCAGTTCTCGCAAATTGATGCGACTCCTGACGCTGCACCTGAGCTTCAGGCTGAGTTGGGCAATGATGAAGTCGACTTGCTTGACAACATGCTGGCTGATGATTTTGAGCTCTCTGAGCTGGATGACTCTGATTTAACCCTTGATGAAGTACTGTCAGCGGAGTCTGCCTCGGTAGACGATGATGAAGATGTGCAGCTTCTTGCGGATGAAGAGACTGAGCTGGATGAAAATAGCACCGAGTTATTAGATGAAGTGCTATTTGAGAGCAGCCTATCAGATGCTAAAGATGACACGGTAGAAGATGACTTCGACTTGGATCCATTTGGCTCTTATGATCTGCTTGGCTCAGACATCAGCGAAGAAGAAATGGATGCGCTGTTTGCTGTCCATGCGCCAGACCTAGTAGCCCACCAAGAGTCCAGTTCTGAACCGTTGCCGGAAGACTCATTGAATGATGATACTGAGCTAGCAGCAGAGTTGGATAATGAAGGTGTTACCGAGCCACTGCCTGAGGCTGTACTGGATGTTGATGCTCAAGATTTGGACGTGACAGCAGATGAGGCAGAACAGGTTGCAAGTTCGGAAGTGCTTGATGAGGAAATAGAGAGCACTCTATCGCAACAAGTCCCGAGTCAAGCAGATGATGCTTTTGAAGTATCGTCGCAAGGTTCAGACATTGACCCGATCGCCGATGTTACTGAAGAGCCAGAAGTTGTTGAATCGCCAGAGCTCACCTCTCAGGTTACTTCTGATACAGACTTTGAATTTGCTCCAGAAATTGAGAGTGGTAGCAACCTTTCTCACGATGAAGATGACAGTGAGCAGTCTCGAAAAGATCTGGATGCATTGGTGGCCAATGAATTTGGGTTACCTCAAGATGATGATTGGTTGGAGGAAGAGCTTCAACAAGAGCCGGTATCTGACTTGGTACAAGAGGACGATGCAGATTTCCTCGCAAATGCTCTGCAAAGTGAATACGGCGAAGAGCAAGCGTTTGCCGATGCTGAGGGTGATTCTGACGATGAGCCAATGTCTGAAGATTCTTCTGATGCAGACTTTGCTTTCAGCGACGACGAGCTGCCAGAGTACAGCGAAGACGACGCGTTTTCTGATGCCAATCTCACTAAAGACCAGGCACTGCCAGAGCCAACGTCTGAGCCACAAGATACGTTTGCAGAACGAGCGACGCAAAGTGATGCTGAGAGCGAGCTTGAGGATGTGGCTAGCAATGAAGTAGCCGACCCATTAGTGGAAGAACAGGCAGAAGCTATCCAGCCAGTAGCTAACCAACCAGTAGCAGAAAAGCCAGTTAATGATCCATCATCAGCAGATAAGCAAGACGCTTTTGATGACTTTGAATTCCCCGAATTCACTGAGCAAGACGCCTTGCTCGATATGGATGACAGCGAGTCTCTGCCAACGGAGGAGCCGGTCGCGCAGCAAGCCGATAGTCATGATTTTGAGGATGAATTCTCTCTTGAATCTCTTCCAGAATACGACGAGCAGCAAGCGGCGATGGATCTTGAACCAGAGGAGCAACCTTTGGCGCCTGCACCAGAAATGGTGGGTGAAACGCTGGATCATTCGGAAATTGATGCACTTGCCGATGCGTTTAGCATGGTCGATATGTCGGCGATTGAACAAGAAGGCAATCTCGACGAGCTTTTGCAAGATAGTGAAGGGGCGACATTTTCAAACATCTCACCTGTTGATCAAACGACGGCGGACAGCGCTGGTCTTGATATTGATGCTATGTTGCAAGAGACAGTAGGCGCAGAGGCTGGTGAAGATTGGAACGGATTTACCCTAACCGATGAACAGCGCGCTAACATCAATAGTGAGATTCCAGACGAGGAACAAGCGATTTGGAGTGGCGATGATGTAGGCTCCCTTGCTAAAGCCTCTGATGAAGATTGGTCTTCACAAGACCCTGTCGCTGATTTTGATGGTCAAGAAAACCAGTTTATGACTATCGATGAGTTAATGGCACAGGTCGACGATGACAATGCTTCCGAGCAAGAAGAGGAAGAGTTAAAGCTGGATGTGGGACTCGATGAGTTCCCAGATGTCATCGGACCGATTTCGGAGGTCGACGTAGACTCAGATTCAGAAGCCGCTGGCAACCTTGATATGGCAAAAATCTACATTGAGATGAACGACATTGAAGGGGCAGTGAAGCTACTTGAAAAAGTGTTGGTTGAAGGCTCAGGACAAGTCGAGCAAGAGGCTAAACAGCTACTCAACAAGCTCTCGGAGCATCAGTAAAATCAAAAAACGGTGGCTTGCCACCGTTTTTCTTTTTGGCGTGCCTCTTGAACGTCAGGTTTTGGTTATGAGCTTTTCGTTTATGCAGGTGATTAATAACCGAGCTTTCACAGGCTGTGACTTTATACCAAGTAGAGTTGCGTATATACTTTGCCCCCTTTGACAAATCACAGATGCAGAGTTAACTATGAAAGTTGCATTAGGTATTGAATATAACGGTGAAAAATACTTCGGCTGGCAAAGACAGCGCGAAGTTACCAGTGTTCAAGAAAAACTGGAAAAGGCGCTATCTATCGTTGCCAATGAACCGATAGAGGTTCAGTGTGCGGGGCGTACCGACGCCGGTGTACACGGAACAGGGCAAGTGGTGCACTTTGAGACATCTGCGATCCGTAAGCCTGTTGCTTGGACTATGGGCGTTAATGCAAACCTACCCAAAGACATAGCGGTGCGCTGGGCGAAAGAAGTCCCAGAAGTGTTCCATGCGCGTTTTTCTGCAACCGCTCGTCGCTATCGTTATGTGATCTTCAATCACGATTTACGTCCTGGAATTTTATCTTCTGGTATCAGTCATTATCATGGTGACTTGGATGTAGAAAAAATGCATCAAGCAGGACAGTACCTACTTGGTGAAAATGATTTTACGTCCTTTCGTGCCGTGCAGTGTCAATCTCGTAGCCCTTGGCGCAATATCATGCACTTGAACGTGACTCGCCACGGCCCTTACGTGGTGATTGATATCAAAGCGAATGCCTTTGTTCATCATATGGTGCGAAACATTACTGGTAGCTTAATTGTGGTCGGTAGAGGTGAGCAGCCACCTGAGTGGATAGAGTGGTTACTGGCACAAAAAGATCGCAAACTGGCTGGCGCTACGGCCAAAGCTGACGGTTTGTATTTGGTCGACGTCGATTATCCAGATGAGTACCAGCTCCCAGAAATGCCAATTGGTCCGTTATTTTTGCCGAATGATTTGAACTCTGGTTGGTAACTAGGTTCCAAACAGTGAAAAGTTAGCGTGTTCAGGAGTTATGGCCTGGTCACAAGGATAGGTACAACCAGTTTTTTATCTACAGTTTGGCTGTAATATGGTTTAATCCCACGGCATTAATTAGAATTTCACACTTTCGCCATTTTGGCGGGGGTAACAAGAGAAAAGGTCTTCCATGAGTTGGCTTGAAAAGATTTTAGAAAAAAGCAACATCGTTAGCTCGCGCAAAGCATCTATCCCAGAAGGTATCTGGACTAAATGTACTTCATGTGAGCAAGTACTTTATCACGCAGAACTAGAGCGTAACCTTGAGGTTTGCCCTAAGTGTAACCACCACATGCGAATGAAAGCACGTCGTCGTCTAGAAACTTTCTTAGACGAAGGTAACCGTGTTGAACTCGCGACTGAGCTTGAGCCTCAAGACAAGCTTAAGTTCAAAGATTCAAAGCGTTATAAAGAGCGCCTTTCTGCAGCACAGAAAAACAGTGGTGAGAAAGATGCCTTGGTTGTAATGCAAGGTGAGCTGCTTGGTCAGCCAGTCGTAGCGTGTGCGTTTGAGTTCTCATTTATGGGTGGCTCAATGGGCTCTGTTGTTGGTGCTCGCTTTGTACGTGCAGTAGAAGCAGCAATGGAAAACAACTGTGGTCTTGTTTGTTTCTCAGCAAGTGGCGGCGCTCGTATGCAAGAAGCGCTAATGTCGCTAATGCAGATGGCGAAAACCAGTGCTGCACTTGAGCGTTTGTCTAAAAAAGGGCTGCCATTTGTTTCTGTAATGACTGACCCAACCATGGGCGGCGTTTCAGCAAGTCTTGCTATGCTAGGTGACATCAATATCGGTGAGCCAAAAGCGCTTATTGGCTTTGCAGGCCGTCGTGTTATTGAGCAAACAGTACGTGAAGACCTTCCAGAAGGCTTCCAGCGTAGTGAGTTCCTGCTTGAGCATGGTGCGATTGATATGATTGTTGATCGCCGTGAAATGCGTCAGCGTGTAGGTAGTCTACTTGCGAAAATGACGAACCAAGCGTCACCGCTTGTGGTTTCTGTGGAAGATTCTCCACAAGAACCTGCATATGAAGTACCAGAAGCTGACGAAAAAGGGTAAAGTACTCACTAAGTTATCAAACGTTAAGATATTGACGGCTAAATGAGTTCACAATCCATTCTACAAGCCACATCGACACTACAGATGTGGCTTGATTACTTAACCAGTATCCATACCAGTGCCATTGATCTTGGCCTAGACCGAGTGTCCGTCGTGGCACAAAAAGGTCAACTTACCAAACCAGCCCCGACCGTTATCACCGTTGCCGGAACCAATGGCAAGGGTTCGACGTGTGCATTGATGGAAGCCATCTTATTAGATGCTGGCTACTCGGTTGGTGTCTACAGTTCTCCTCACCTAATTCGCTACAATGAACGTGTACGTATCAACGGGCAAGAGCTGCCTGACGAGTCACACACCCGAGCTTTCGACTACATCGAAAAGCTGCGTGGTGACGTCAGCCTGAGCTTTTTCGAGTACGCCACCTTAGCTGCTCTAAAGCAATTCCAGCAACACAAGGTGGAAGTAGTGCTGCTTGAAGTCGGCCTTGGCGGAAGGCTGGATGCGACCAACGTGGTTGAACATGATGTGTCGGTGATTACTAGCCTTGCAGTTGACCATGTCGACTGGCTGGGTGATGACATCAACGTAATCGGTTTTGAAAAAGCGGGCATTTATCGCTCCGGAAAGCCGGCCATTTGTGGTCAGCCGAAACCGCCAGCAACAGTACCTGCTCATGCCGATGACATTGGTGCAGAGTTCTATCAAACAGGTATTCAGTTCGACTACAAGCAAACCTCAGATTCGACGTGGAACTGGCACCACGGCACCTTCGCGTTAGAAGATTTGCCTATTCCGGTTCTTCCGTTGATGAATGCCAATACAGCGTTGATGGCGCTGGGTGCAGCCAATTTGGATATTACCGACATCAACATTGTTAACGGTCTTAAAGATGCACGTCTGGCCGGACGCATGCAGGTCATCGCAGGCATGCCAACGACCATTCTCGATGTCGCGCACAATCCTCACTCAGCGGAGTATTTAGTCACTCAGCTTAATCGTTTGTATCCCAATACTCGATTTAAAGTGGTGATAGGTATGCTGCATGACAAAGATATCGCTGAAACTATCCGAGTTTTGAATCCTCTGACAGAGCATTGGTATCCTGCATCATTGAGTGGACCAAGAGCCGCGTCTGCGGATGAACTGTGTGTCCATCTTGATTCCAACCAAACTCTAACTCGCTATGATTCGCCTGTGGCGGCATTTGAGGCGGCGAAATCAGATGCAAAACAAGACGGTCTGATTTTGGTTGTGGGTTCATTCCATACGGTTGGTGAGGTGTTGGAGCACTGCGGCGGTAAAACCGCTTAGTAAATTCGAATCTAGGAGAAATCATGGCGAGTAAATTCCAAAGTCGCTTAGTGGGCACCATCGTACTGGTGGCAGTCGGGGTGATTATCCTGCCAGACCTGCTTGACGGTAAGAAGCTTCACTACAAAGAAGAGTTTGCAAGCATCCCGCTTAAGCCAGAAATTAACGCTGACGTGGAATCGTTTGAAGTACTGGAACCAGAAGAGGACATTTCCGTGCTTCCTGAAGCGCCTGTGCAAGCGACTGTGGGCGAAGAGGCTGTACAAGAGCCAGAAGCGGATATCGTCAATGTATCAGCGCAAGAGGTACCTGATCGTAACGATTATGCAGACAGTGCCTGGATTATTCAGCTGATGGCGCTAAAAAATGCCGACAATGCCGCAGCACTTGTTAAAGATCTGCAAAAGCGTGGCTATCAAGCCCACGTGAAACAAGAAGAGACCTTTACTCGCGTGATCATCGGTCCAGATGTTTCAAAAAGTAAACTAGAGAAGCAATTGATTGAATTAGAGGAAATTACCGGCTCTAGAGGTCAACTGCTCAAATTTAAGCCACTAAATCCATAAGAAAACGTTTGCGTCGCTCATTTTTCTGTTAAAATGCGCGCCAACTTGAGATGAAGAATTCATGAATTGGTTAGATTTTGTCATTTTGGGTGTGATTGGGCTATCGGCCTTGATCAGTTTAGTTCGCGGTTTTGCCAAAGAGGCAATGTCGCTTTTGATATGGTTTGGCGCGTTTTTTATCGCCAGCCAGTACTACGCAAAACTTGCGGTGTACTTTACTAATATCGAAGACGACATGTTTCGAAATGGCGCCGCAATCGCTGCCTTGTTTGTTGCGACCTTGATTGTCGGAGCGCTCATTAACTATGTCATAGGGCAGTTGGTTCAGAAAACGGGACTCTCGGGTACAGACAGAGTACTTGGTATCGTGTTTGGCGGTTTGCGAGGAGTGCTTATCGTCTCAGCGGTGCTGTTCTTTGTTGATACCTTTACCACGCTAAACAACAGCGAGTGGTGGGAAACCTCAGAACTGGTTCCACACTTTAAATTGGTCATTGAGCCGTTTTTTGAACACATCGAAGCAACTTCTAGTTTCTTGTCTGGCGCTTAGCGGCGCCAGCTAATGTCGCAAATCGAGGATTAGGACATGTGTGGTATTGTTGGAATCGTTGGCTCTACGCCTGTGAATCAGTCTATCTATGACGCTTTGACCGTTTTACAGCATCGTGGCCAAGATGCCGCTGGTATTGTTACCATAGAAAGCAATCGTTTTCGTCTGCGTAAGGCGAATGGTCTAGTTAAAGACGTTTTTGAAGCGAAGCACATGCAGCGCCTCCAAGGTAACGTAGGTATTGGACATGTTCGCTACCCGACAGCTGGTAGCTCTAGCGCTTCTGAAGCACAACCGTTCTACGTAAACTCTCCGTTTGGTATTACCCTGGCACACAATGGTAACCTCACCAACGCGCACGAAGTTCGTGAAAAGTTGTTTGAAAAAGACCGTCGCCACGTTAACACGACGTCGGACTCTGAAGTTCTGCTTAACGTTCTGGCTCACGAAATTGATACCGTAAAAGGTAACGTGACATCGGATGACGTGTTCCGCGCTGTGACTAATGTTCATCGTACCATTAAAGGTGCATACGCTGTTGCAGCGATGATCATCGGCCACGGTATGATTGCATTCCGCGATCCTAACGGTATTCGTCCTCTTTGTTTGGGTAAACGTGACGTTGATGGCAAAACAGAGTACATGGTTGCGTCTGAGTCTGTTGCTCTGGATGCGGTAGGTTTTGATTTCGTACGTGACGTTGCTCCCGGTGAAGCGATTTACGCCACATTTGATGGTGAGCTGTATACTCGTCAATGTGCTGACAATCCAACACTAAACCCATGTATCTTTGAGTTTGTTTACTTCGCACGCCCAGATTCATTTATCGACAAGATTTCTGTGTACAGCGCACGCGTTGAAATGGGTAAGAAGCTTGGTGAGCGTATCAAAGATGAGTTTTCCGACCTAGATATCGACGTGGTTATTCCAATCCCAGAGACATCATGTGATATCGCCCTGCAAATTGCTCAAGCGATTGATAAGCCATACCGCCAAGGTTTTGTTAAGAACCGCTACGTAGGCCGTACTTTTATCATGCCTGGTCAGCAGCAGCGTAAGAAGTCTGTACGCCGTAAGCTCAACGCAATCCGCTCTGAGTTTAAGGGTAAGAACGTACTGCTGGTTGATGATTCTATTGTTCGTGGCACAACATCAGAGCAGATCATTGAGATGGCTCGTGATTCTGGTGCTAGCAAAGTGTACATGGTCTCGGCGGCGCCTGAGGTTCGTTTCCCGAACGTGTATGGTATCGATATGCCAAGTGCTAATGAGCTTATTGCACACGGCCGCGACAATGATGCAATCTGTAAGCAAATTGGTGCTGATGCGCTAATTTACCAAACGGTTCCAGATCTTTTGGAAGCGGTAGGCCTAGGCAACCCAGATGTTAAGCAGTTCGAAGCCTCAGTATTTAATGGTGAATACGTGACTGGTGATATCGATCAGTCGTACTTGGATTACGTTGACTCATTGCGTAACGATGATACAAAAGTCCAGCGCGATATTCAGCAAGATCTAGCTAACTTAGAGCTTCATAACGAAGGTATCTAAGACGCTTTTATCTAAAAGAAGCACAAAAAAACCAGAGCCTGGCTCTGGTTTTTCTTATCTAGCGATTACGGTCTAGAAACTTAGTGAAGAGAGTAGTCGATGACAAAATCGATAAACAAACGCACTTTTTCTGGCAAGTGATCTTTGTGGTTGTAGAGCATATAGATGTCACGCGGGTTGGCGCTCCACTCTGGTAAAATTCGCACTAGATCACCGTTGTCGATGTGCTCTTTAATCATCACATCTGGCATCAAGGTAATACCGAGCCCAGCTGAGCAGGCACGACGCACAACATTGAGACTGTTGGCTTCAAAGCGAGCTTTGGTATTGTTGATAATGGACTCGCCACTGACGTTCTTAAGTTGCCACTTAATCAGTGGTACGCCCTTGAGTAGTCGATGAGATGAAAGCTCTTCAGCATGTTTTGGCTCGCCATGCTTTGCTAGGTATTCAGGGGCAGCAATTAAAACATCTTTGACTGTGCTGAGCTTGCGTGCAATGAGGCTAGAGTCGCGCTGCGGTCCAACGCGGAAGATGACATCCCACTCGGTTGGGTCTAGTTGATCGGCGTGATTGCTCATCGTCAAGTCAAGACTGATGTCGGGGTATTGAGCCATGAAATCATTGAACATAGGCATCATCAAACGTTTGGTGAGGTTTGATGGTGAGGAAATTTTAAGTTTACCCGATGCGCCTTTGCACTCGTCGGCGATTTCTTCCGAGGTAGACGTTAGCCGTTGCAGCAGAGGAGAACACTCGTTGTAAAAACGTTCGCCTGCTTCAGTGAGTGATAACTTGCGAGCATGACGATTGAGCAAACGAAGGTTCAACGAATCTTCCAGTGCCTGAATGCGTCGAGTAATTGTTGCAACTGGTATCATGGTCTTACGAGAAGTTGCTGTATAACTCCCATTTTCCACAACAAGTCGGAACAGATTTAGATCATCGAGTTTCATATATTCAACTATTTGTAATTATTGGTTTTTAATATAGCCCAAAACTTGGAAAAGCCGCCTAGTCTTCAGTCAGATCCTTTCAAGTAAATTCGCGTATTTGGACATTAAGTATCGGGAAATCAGTGAATAGGACACTTTTATAGCAAAACCGAGAACACTAGATAATGCCACAATTGGGGACATTTGTATAAAAGTGGATTTCTGCCTACAGTTAAAGTACTCAGGAATAGAGTATGTCCTGTTTTCAATAGTCAATGAATTGCATCATTGTAGCGTTTTCCTACGATACGACGTTTGATGTAAACCAAAAATAATAATAATTACACGCTCAATGGAATTTGTGAGGCGTAGTCTTATGTCTAAAACTGACAGTCAAGTTGCTGTGGCTATCGAGCAGCAACACAGTGCTAGGGTGATGGTCGTTGACGATGACCCAGTATTTAGAAGTGTAACCAGAAAGTTCCTGGAAGCAATTGGTCACCAAGTTGTTGAGGCCGGTGATGGCCTTGAAGCCCTCAAAATGCTTGGTGAAGTTCAGCCTGATCTTGTTCTCTGTGATCTAGCAATGCCGCTTTTGACAGGCATGGAGTTTACAGAAGAGGTAAGAGTGGAATATCCGTCGTTGCCCGTGATTGTGATTTCCGCAACTGGCGATATGGGGGATGTAGCAAAAGCGCTACGAATGGGGGTGAAAGATTTTCTCACTAAACCATTGAGCGATTATCGCTATCTCGCTGACGCAATAGAGGTTGTACTAGAAGAGAGCTCAAGTGCCGCAGAGCAATCGGATTTTGTTAGTCGATGGTTCCGGCTGGATGATGACGGCAGTGAAAGTGAGCAGCAGGAGCAAGAACTCCACTGGCATCTAGAGTACTTACAGCAAAACCCAAACGCGGCGAGAGAGCTGCTCACAGCGCTACTCCCGGAGAAAGATTCATCGTTGGGTGCTTGGCGTAGTAGTTATCGCTTACTGCAATCGACAACCAGTTTGCCACTTGTATTTGATTACAGCTGGTTAGTGAGTGGGCAGCTTGCTTTCTATCTAGTGGATGCTGATTCGGCCGACGAGGGGGGCGTGGCAAGTACCTTGTTGGTTAGAACCTTATTCGATGATTATGTGCGTCGCTTACAGCATAACTCAGTGGACTTGAAAGGATTGGCGCGCAATTTAGAAAAAGGCATGGCATGTGCAACCGGTGCGAGTACAGTCGAAGCGGTGTTTGGTACCATCGACCTCGCGGAAGGCTTGGTGTCTATTCTACCTGCTGGGCTGGGGTGCCGGTGGAATAACGGTCAGGCGCAATTTAACATCGCAGGTGGGCGGCGGTTGGGCGACAACTGCTTGAGTAATTTCATGACCAAAGATCTCGCCCTCCAAGATGCAGGGAAACTGACCTTGAGTCGAGTTGGCTCTAGCAGCTTTAGTTGGGACATTAGTTTGATGGTGTAGCTGGGTGTTTTGTAGGCATTAATACCCCTACAATTACTCGGTTTTTGGCGGGTTGTAATTGAGTTATAGTGAAAATGTTAACGCTTTGGGAGGCAATTGCCTCCCTTTTTCGTACAATTTCCAGCTCAGCCAAAGAGCTGAGTTTTAGCCCAATTTAAGAGCAAAAGTCATGTCAGATCAAGAATTCAAAGAACCGTACAACATTTTTTACTTTTTAGGTTTTATTGCCGCATTGCTAATCCCAACACTTCCCGCTACTCTCACTTGGATCAGAGTAATGAACGGATACGCAGGTTTTTGACCATAAATAATTTAACCACTGTAAAGCGCTTAATGTGGAATACAGTGGGTACTATTTCTGTTGTTTTGGGCGTGGTTGGAATAGCCCTTCCTCTATTACCAACGACTCCTTTTCTTCTTTTGGCTAGTGCGTGTTTTCTTCGCGGTAGTCCTGCCTTCCATCAATGGTTGCAATCGCACCCCAAATTAGGCCCGATCATTACTGATTGGGAACAAGATCGCTGCGTAACGAAAACCGTTAAGCGCCGAGGTGCAATGCTCATCGTTGCGAGCTTCTCTATATCTATCTTTGTCATTAAACCGCTTTGGTTAAAACTTATGCTGTTGACGCTGTTTGTGGCCACTTTTATCTTCTTTTTGCGGATTCCTGTGAAACCGCCCGTTGCTGAACACCACGAAAATCACTAACATTAGAAGGTTGTGTGCCCACTTTAATTGTGGGCGTTTTACTTAATACCTACAGAATGAACGTATCTAGCTTGCTGTTGCCATTTTACGGCTGCGACATGCCAAGACCCGTACTCTGAACGACAGGCACCCAAAGACCTTTCCAGAGATCAATACTATGACTATCGACAAAATTTCCCTTATCAAAGCAAGCATCAAAAGTATTTCAGATTACCCAAAACCGGGGATCTTGTTCCGTGATGTAACCAGTCTGATGGAAGATGCAGCAGCCTACAAAGCGACGATTGAGCTAATGGTAGAGAAGTACAAAGACCAAGGCTTTACTAAAATTGTTGGTACAGAAGCTCGCGGCTTTCTGTTTGGTGCGCCACTAGCATTAGAACTAGGGTTAGGTTTTGTTCCTGTTCGTAAGCCAGGCAAACTGCCTCGCGAAACTGTGGCACAGTCATATGAGCTAGAGTACGGCATGGACACACTAGAAATTCATACAGACGCAATTGCTGAAGGTGACAAAGTGTTGATGGTCGACGACCTACTGGCAACTGGCGGCACAATCGAAGCAACAACAAAACTTATTCGCCAATTAGGTGGTGAAGTTGCACACGCTGCTTTTGTTATCAACCTTCCAGAGATTGGTGGTGACAAGCGCCTTGAAGCGCTGGGTATCGACGTATACAGTCTGTGTGAATTTGAAGGCCACTAATTAGGACGCCTCATGAGTTATCTTGCGTTAGCCAGAAAATGGCGACCAAAGAAGTTTTCCGAAGTAGTTGGACAGGCGCATGTCCTGACTGCTCTTGAGAATGCTTTAGACCAGAACCGACTTCATCACGCTTACCTGTTTAGCGGTACGCGGGGTGTGGGTAAAACGACGATTGGTCGTTTGTTTGCCAAAGGTTTGAACTGTGAAACTGGCATTACGGCAACGCCTTGTGGTGAATGTTCGAGCTGTAAAGAGATCGATGAAGGTCGCAGTGTTGATTTACTAGAAATCGATGCCGCATCTCGCACTAAGGTAGAAGATACTCGTGAGTTACTGGATAACGTTCAGTACAAGCCGGCACGCTCGCGTTTCAAGGTTTACTTAATTGACGAAGTGCACATGCTCTCTCGTCACAGCTTTAACGCTCTTTTGAAAACGCTTGAAGAGCCACCTGAGTATGTGAAGTTTCTTCTGGCGACGACGGATCCTCAGAAACTGCCGATGACTATTTTGTCTCGCTGTCTGCAGTTCCATTTAAAGCCGATTACCGTTGATAACATTCACCAACAGCTAGAGCATGTACTGAGCCATGAACAAGTTGAGCAGGAGCACAGAGCTTTGTCGCTGCTTGCTCATGCCGCTGATGGCAGTATGCGCGATGCGTTGAGCCTGACCGATCAAGCTATTGCGCTTGGTAATGGCCATGTTACTACTGAAGTGGTGAGCCAAATGCTCGGCACTTTGGATACTGCGCAAGCTCTGCAGTTGCTTGACTCAATTGTCACTGGCAACGCGCAGCAAGTGATGGCGACGTTATCAGCTCTGGCCGACAACGGCGTTGATTGGGACATTTTGCTTTCTGAGTTAGCGACACAGCTGCATCGTATCGCTATGGCTCAAGCACTGCCAACCAGCGTGGATGGAGAAGTCGCTGACGGAGACAAAGTTCGTCATCTCGCGACCGTGTTGCCTGCCACAGATGTACAGCTTTACTATGAGATTGCTTTAAAAGGTCGTCAAGATCTGCCGTTCTCACCGTCGCAGCGCGTTGCGGTGGAAATGACTTTGCTGAGAATGCTGGCCTTTAGGCCTGCTACTGAGTTGCAAGCGAGTGAAATAACTGCAGCGACAGTGCCTTCAAATTCGATGCCGTCACAATCTGTGCAACCTGCTTCGAATGTCAATCAGGCACCACCGGTTGAAACTATGTCGACACCACCAATGTCACATACTCAAAGCGCGCCACAGTATGCGGGTTCTATTCCTCAGTACGATGAAGGGCCAGAACCGTACATTGATACCTCGCAAATGAGTTCATCGCAGCCGCCGAGTACACCGCAAGGGTACCCGCAGCCATCACCGCCGGTAGCTCATCCTTCGCAAAATCAGTCAGTACCACCGCAAGGACAACCAGAAAGCGCGCCAGTACCAAGTGGTGGTTCGCAAAATACCGGTGTTCGTCCTGCGGCAGGCGGTTTACGTCATCAGCTTCGTTCTCGCAGACAGGCTGGTGGACAGAACTCACAAAGCCCAGGAGCGACACCTGCAAAAAAGCCTAAAGCGTCATCTGAACCAAGCTCCGTATTAGAGCGAGTTGCAATGCGCACTCAGGGTCGTGCTCAAAGCTCGACTCCGGTGTCAGATGTCGCCGCGCCACAAGCGCAACAACCGACTTCGAATGAGCCGTATCAGTGGCGACCTTCGAACAATGCAACTTTGCAAAAGACTGAGCCGACGATTAAACCGTCGACGCTAAAAAAAGCGCTTGAGCACGAGAAAACGCCTGAGATGGCAAAGCGTTTGACTGAAGAGGCTGCTGCCCAAGATAAGTGGGCGGAGATGATTGAGAAGCTGGAAGTAGGTAAGTTGGTTCAACAACTTGCTCTTAACTCAGTTTACGCTATCGATGGTACCTCGATTCAACTTGGATTAAGGCCAACCCATGCGCACCTAAACTCGGACAAAAACCAATCCGAACTACTTGCTGGGTTAAATGTCTTACTACAACAAGAGTGTCATTTGTCCATTGAGATCTCTGAGCAAGGCATAACGCCGCTTGAGCTTCGAGAGAATTTGTATCAGCAAAAACTCTCGGATGCCGCGCAAAGCCTACACACGGATCCCAATGTTCAGTTCATGTTGACGCGTTTTTCCGCGCAGCTGGACGAAGAAAGTATTCGACCGTTATAAGCCGCTTGGCGACGAGACTTGTTCTTATAGGGGACAGGGATTGTCGGTGAGCAGGGGTTGCATTTAATGAATGAGACCCCATGTTATTAATTGAAACATGAATAAACCGAGAGAAACCTATGTTTGGTAAAGGTGGTATGGGCAACCTGATGAAGCAAGCCCAGCAAATGCAAGACCGCATGCAAAAGCTTCAAGAAGAAATCGCGAACATGGAAGTAACTGGCGAGTCTGGTGCTGGCCTTGTTAAGGTGACTATCACTGGTAGCCACAGCACACGTCGTGTTGAAATTGACGAAAGTCTAATGGAAGACGACAAAGAGATGCTAGAAGACTTGATTGCAGCAGCATTCAACGACGCAGCTCGTCGTGTTGAGGAAACTCAAAAGGAAAAAATGGCGTCAGTAACAGGTGGTATGCAACTTCCACCTGGCATGAAAATGCCGTTCTAATTGGAAGATTAGAGACGTAATTAATGCGAACTAGCCATATGCTGGAGCATTTGATGGAGGCCTTGCGATGCTTACCTGGGGTTGGCCCCAAGTCTGCACAACGCATGGCCTTTCATTTGTTACAGCGTGACCGAAAAGGTGGCTTACAGTTGGCGGATGCACTCTCAAGTGCCATGACTGAAATCGGTCACTGCCAGCAATGTAGAACCTTTACGGAAGAAGAAATTTGCCATATTTGCAGTAATCCAAAACGCAAAGAAAATGGTCAATTGTGTGTTGTAGAAAGCCCTGCGGATATCGCAGCAGTAGAAGCAACTGGACAGTTTTCTGGTCGTTACTTTGTTCTAATGGGGCACTTGTCACCATTAGATGGTATTGGACCTAGCGATATTGGATTAGATGTATTGGATTACCGTTTACGACAGGGTGACATTGGAGAAGTGATTCTTGCAACCAACCCAACAGTAGAAGGTGAAGCCACTGCGCACTACATTGCAGAGCTGTGTCATGAACACCAAGTGTCAGCCAGCCGTATCGCTCATGGCGTTCCGGTAGGTGGTGAGCTTGAACTTGTTGATGGCACAACCTTGTCGCACTCTCTTATGGGGCGACATAAGATCTAAGCCTTTGTGCAAACGACTCTATATAAAAGGCGCGAAATTATCGCGCCTTTTTTAGTTGCAGCTATCTAAGTCAGCCTTTCAAGCTCAAAGATGTTCTTCATAGCGGTACAATCATTCTCACCGCAAACATCAGGACAGGCTTTAAAGCTCAAGCAAACCTTGGGGCGCTCGGGTTTTCCAAACAGTTTGCAAAGGTTGTTGTCATCAAGTTGAACGCAGCGCTCGCCGCTTGGCTTGCCTTTTGGCATACCTGGAATAGCAGAAGAAATACTTGGAGCGATACAACACGCTCCGCAGCCTAATCGACAATCCATCATAATACCCTCGATAATGAAGGCGGCGAGTTTACCAGATGCGCTAGAATTGTACATATGTGAATCATGCATCAATGCTTGCAGTTTTTGGCCTCTAGAGGTATAAAACGCCTCCAATGATGAAAAGGGTAACACGAATGAGCAATGCGTTTTGGGAAACTACGCCACTTGAAGAAATGAGCGAATCACAATGGGAATCTCTATGTGACGGTTGCGGTAAATGTTGCCTGCATAAACTCATGGATGAAGATAGCGATGAAGTTTACTACACCAATGTTGCTTGTAGCTGGCTCAACAGCAAAACGTGCTCGTGTAAAGACTACCCAAATCGTTTTGAATCAGGCGAAGAGTGCTTGAAGCTAACACGCGATAAAATTAGCGAATTCAACTGGCTACCAGAGACTTGCTCTTACCGTTTGCTTTCAGAAGGTAAATCGATCCCAGAGTGGCATCCTTTGATTACTGGCTCTAAGTCAGCGATGCACGCGGCAGGTGAAAGCGTTCGTAACAAAGTGGTTTATGAGATTGATGTTGTGGATTGGGAAGACCACATTATTAACCATCCTTCACGCTAGTTATCGGTGGTAAGGTTTCATCCAATAAAAAAGCAGGCTTTGACAGCCTGCTTTTTTGGTTTTTAGTCATTGGAATTTAAGCACCAGCACACACTTCAGTAAAGCGTGAGCGAGCATCTTGCGCGGCTAGCGATGATTGCTCTTTGTGGTCTTGTGCTTCCGCTAGTGCACTTAGTGCATCTTCAAGCTGATGCTGCAGCTCTTCAGGGATCGCTTTGCTTTCGTCTGCTGAATGCTCAAGTGCGTAGGCGCGGATGCGTTTTTTCACTTTAAACAGGGTTTGCATTGCCGCACGCTCTTCATCGGCAGCAACTTGTGCAACATCACGGCACTTCTCAAAATTCGCCAGCGCAACACCTTCATGAGACCAAGGATCAAACTCAGGCAGATCTTCAATATTGATCGTTGGTTCAACGTAGTCCTCTTGGTGACGAATATCCAGCGTCGTCGCTTTCACAGCTGAAATCATCAGCATGACAGCAATACCAAGTAGCGGCAGACCACCAACAATAGCAGCGGTTTGCAATGTACTCAATCCACCTAGGAACATCAGTACCGCAGGCATAAAGCTTAGCGTGAATGCCCAGAATAGGCGGTTCCAACGCATAGGCTCTTGAGTAACATCTTTTTGTACCACAGACGCCAGAATATAAGAGATAGAGTCGAATGTGGTTGCGGTAAAGATAATGCAAAGCAGGGTGAACAGCAGAATGATGAACCAAGAGAACGGAAGCTCTGAAAGCATCGAGAAGATGGCTTTGGTCGCGCCGTGTTCATTCAAAATACTGACAATGTCGAGTTGCCCAGAAAGCTGCAATGATAAGCCATAGTTGCCTAGGATAATAAAGAACAAGAAGCAGCCGCATGAACCAAAGAATAGTGAGCCTGCTACCATTTGTTTGATAGTGCGGCCTCTCGAAATTCTGGCGACAAACAGACCCATACTTGGTGCAAATACCAGCCACCACGCCCAATAGAAAATAGTCCAGTCTTGTGGGAAATGGGTGTCATCGAAACTGCCGTAGCCACCGAAAGGCTCTGCCCATGTTGCCATTACAAAGAAGTTCGACATCATGCGGCCGATTGAGTCTAGGCCAGTCTCTAGGATGAAAATGGTTGGACCCAGCAGCAAAACGATAGCGAGCAATAGCATTGCACCCCAGAAGTTGATGTTGCTGAGGATCTTGATGCCTTTTTCCATACCAGCGAAAGAAGAGTAAGCAAAAATCGCAGTACAGATAGCTAACACACCAATTTGGGTATACGTCGTTTGCGGCAAGCCAAACAGAACACTCAGACCTTCACTGATAAGTGGTGCCGCCAGACCTAAAGTCGTTGCTGCGCCGCCCAGAAGGCCAAAAATAAACAGAACATCAATCAGCTTACCTAACGCGCCATTGGTATGCTTTTCGCCGATGACTGGAATAAGTGCGCTAGATACCTTGAGAGCAGGCTGCTTACGAACATAGAAGAAGTAAGCGATAGGTAGTGCTGGGATCAGGTAAATTGCCCAAGCAATAGGTCCCCAGTGGAAGATGCCGTAGGTTGCTGCCCAGCGGATTGCTTCTTCACTGCCTGGCTCTAGTTGAAACGGTGGTGATTGGTAGTAATACGCCCATTCGATACAGCCCCAATAAAGAATACTGGCACCGATACCGCCACAAAACAGCATAGCAGCCCAAGATGAGGTCTTAAACTCTGGCGCTTCGTCAGGGTCACCCAGTTTGATTTGGCCAATATCGCTAAAAATGATGAATATCATGAAGAAGAGGGCAGCGAGGCCAAGTGCTAGATAAAGGAAACCGAACTTGTCGGTCATTATTAGTTTTGCTTGCGCAATGATATCAGCGCCTTGCTCTGGGAACAGGATCAGCGGAATGATAACAGCGAGTAAAAGTGCGATAGCGCCAAAAAAGGTTGGCTTATCGATGAGTTTAAAATAACGTTCCATGCGATGTTTTCTAAGTCAAATAACATCATTATCATTTGAATAACATCACACGCTCAAATCTGGTTATCTATCGTGAGAACAAAAGAGCGTTGTTTTATACCAAGGCGAGTATTAACGCCCCAATGGTGACCGCTGCTGACGCATACTGACCCGCCGAGTAGGACGAATCTTTTTGCTCTTCGAGATCGTCAGGGTGATCCATACCTAGTGCACCATGGGCAAAAGAGGTTACCGTCTTACCCATGCTATCGTCTTTATCCGTTGATTTATCGCCAGTGTTGGGCTTCGGCGTTGCTGACTTTTCTTGTTCAAACAGCGCTTTTGCTTGCGGTGAGATAGAGACACTGTCGCCACCACGTTCACCTTGCGGTGTCGGCAAAGTATTGCCACTAGATTCTGCCTGTTTGATTGTGTTTGCTGCGGCACTGCCAAGTTGATTGGTTGGCGCAGACATGCCGGAATTGACGCTCTGCATAGCTATCTCCATTAGTGCTATCAATTACTATGTCGTCATTCATGGCAAAATCTTTATAAAAATTTCTCTAGGTGGGACATAGAACCTGTTTATCATTGATAGCTGAGCAATAAGTACGCCAAAAAAGCGGACTTATTGCTTCAAGTACGCTAGTCGCAGGTGAGTGTGTCACTACGTTTATGAAGGTGCTTGTAGGCTTGCATTTGATTTTCTTTTTGCACATATCGAACCGGTGGCGCGAGAACCGAGAGCTGAAAATCTGTTGAGTCATTCGTTATATCGGTGACTGGAGTGATAACCGCGATGTTAAGGTTAGGTTCCAGAGCTTGTATTTGCGCTGCTGTGCCGAGTGCATTCTCAGTGTGGAATTTACCAGCAATGTGCATGACTAGCGTGCCAGGGTGCTGATTAATGTAGTTAACGATACTCTCCGCCATCGTCGCGTCCCATGTCAACTGAGCGGCATATTGGCGCTCGGTTTGATCACTATCGCCATGGTGCATCGAAGCCATGAACTTGTCTTTGTAGGCTGAAGAGGAGGTATCAATGCGCTTTGCAATATATGCTCGCTCATTACTGTCCAACTTTTCTAAGTAGTTAAGCCCTTCACGCCCAATACAGCGAACAAAGCTTTTAGGTGCATTACTGGCAATAATGTCGAGTTGGTTTTGCTTAGCAAGCTCCACAAGCGGTCGATAATCGCTTTCATAGTTTGGCCACGCGTTTCCTTCGCGTATCAGCATTTGTTCGCCAACTTCTGACTTCAAATATTGATCGATGATAGGCTGTTTATCACGCGTGAATTGCTCCATCGAAAGCGCAAGCTTGTCGTTGTTGATTACAAGCTGTTTGAGAAGATCGGTCTGAAAGCGATGCACGCCACTGTGCGTATGCCACTCTCCCACGAGGATGACGTCCGCGGTTTTTAGTTCGACTGGTAATGATGAAAGCGAAACCGCTGAGCCTTGCGGAGAATACAGCTGATAGTCGTAGAAGGATTCAACGGATTGAGCTGGCTTGGACAGGTCATTTGAAGGTACGCTGCTACAACCGGCGAGCAGAGCGAGTGACAGTGCGATAGGGTAAGCTTTCATAGGGACTCTCTTTAATAAAAAATAGCCTTCAATAGAAGGCTATCTTGGAACCAATATGGTAAACGAGAACCGCACATGACTCAATGCAATTGAAAATTAATATCATTACCAATTACTGGTTGACTTTAAACCTTGCGATACACTCTTACCATAAAATCGGCACGACAGTCGAAGTGCTCGGTTTGTTGTAGCTTCTCTCTGAGCTCTTGGCTAGCTTTCCAAGCAAATGGTGTCATCTGCAAAAGGTCATACGCTTGCTGGCCGTTAAGGTTCATTGTGTAGTCGAGCTTAGCTTCAGAAACTAGGTCGAACCCCTCAATCACTTCAGCAGCTTCGTCGTGAAGTCTGACATCTTGATAGATAAGCTCGCGAAGCTCATATAGGTGATGACTGCCAGGTGTGACGGTGATCATTAGTCCATCAGCTTCGATACAGCGGCGCAGCTCTTCATGTTTGCACGGCGCATAAATACGAATCACCGCGGCAAGACTCTCTTCAGAAAAAGGTAGCTTATGACTAGAGGCAACGCAAAAGTTGACCTTGTCGTAGCGCTTAGAACCGTAGCGAACCGCGACTTTGGAAATGTCGAGGCCATAAACGGTAAAGTCGGGATTATCGCCTGTGAGTTTGTCGGCAAAATAGCTGGTGTAGTACCCTTCGCCACAACCGATATCAAGGATATTGCCCTTAGTTATGGTTAAAGATGAACGCAATGTGTCGGCGACTTTGTCTCGCATTGGAGCATAGAAGTCGTGCGCTAGGAATGTGCGCCTTGCCTGCATCATCTCTTTGTTGTCACCTGGATCTTTTGAGCGCTTGTGTTGCACAGGCATAAGATTGACATAACCTTCTTTGGCTTTGTCGAACTGGTGATTATTGCTACAGCGATAACTGCGCTCGTCTAGAGCGAGTGGCTGCTGACACAGAGGGCATTGATAAGACATAGGTTAGACTCGACGAAAATTTTCGTAAGTCTAACCATATCAAGGAAGGGAAGCAATTCAGTCGTCTGAATTCCTTTAGGTTCGCAGATTACTTGACGAAAATCTGTGTCGCTAACTGGTGGCTTTCACCTGGTGCAAGCTCTTTGCCTGCTTCCAGCGAGTCTGCATGAAGTGTTGACTCAATACAGAACATACTGAGGTAGCCGTCATTGTTCATGTCACCCATAGATTCCGCACCTTGTTTCCAAGGGTTCCAAAGTACTGCTGAGTTGTCGCCGCTATTGCATACTGCCAGCTTGCGATCGAATGCAT
This sequence comes from Vibrio sp. CB1-5, assembly GCF_059412285.1. NCBI lineage: Bacteria > Pseudomonadati > Pseudomonadota > Gammaproteobacteria > Vibrionales > Vibrionaceae > Vibrio > Vibrio sp. CB1-5. The sequence goes on from NZ_JBJHPB010000007.1 coordinate 45,448, forward strand.
TGTCATGCAGTACGATTTCATCAGATGGAGCTGTGTAAACGCGGTCGATGGTATCGGAAAGGGTAAGCACCTCTTGGCCTTCACACATTTTGCCATCAAGTAAGCCATCAATGTAGCTAGAGCCCATGCCAGTCACTTCCATCTTCTCGATGTCACCTAGATTGAGGTAGGTGTGCAGAGCGCCAGAGAAACGCCACGAAGTGGTGTCAGTGTTGGTGATGTTTAGCGATACATTTAATGAATCGCTCACTTCCACGTTTAAGACCAATTGGAATTTATGTGGCCAGATATCACGGGTAGCGTCAGTGTCGGTCAGGCCAAGGCTAACAATTACACCTTGTTCATTTTCGCGGTGCTCAATGAGCTCCCAAGTACTGTTGCGCGCAAAACCGTGAGCCGGTGCTGCTACTCGGCCAAACCAAGGCCAACAAATTGGAATACCACCGCGCAGTGCCGCTTTGTTGTCAAAGATGGCGTCTTTGCTCATCCAAATCAGATCTTCTTGGCCTGCTGGCTTAAATGAAATGACATGGCCACCGTGTAGAGAGATGGCAGCTGAAGCTTTAGGGTGAAGAACGCGAACCACTTTATTGTCACCAATTTGAGCGATAGTGACATAGTCAGAGAGAGCGGTCAGGGTAGGTAAAACAGACAAATCCATAGTGTAACTTCCTAGGTTAAGTCTCTGGTTCCTAGGGCGAGGGGATAGCTCCCAGGTGTCGATTGGACCCAGAAACAGATACTAAAAAGGCGACCCTATGAGTCGCCTTTATTACAAATATTCAGCTAAAAGCTTACATTACTTAGAGATGTGAGCTACTAGGTCTAGAACTTTGTTTGAGTAACCGATTTCGTTGTCGTACCAAGATACAACTTTAACGAATTTGTCAGTTAGAGCAACACCAGCTTTAGCATCGAATACTGAAGTTTGAACTTCACCGATGAAATCTTGTGATACTACTTGGTCTTCAGTGTAACCTAGAACGCCTTTAAGCTCGCCTTCAGATGCTTCTTTCATAGCAGCACAGATTGCTTCGTAAGATGCAGCAGTCTTAAGGTTAACAGTTAGGTCAACTACAGATACGTTAGCAGTTGGTACACGGAAAGCCATACCAGTTAGAAGGCCGTTTAGTTCAGGAAGAACAACGCCTACTGCTTTAGCAGCACCAGTTGAAGATGGGATGATGTTTTGAGAAGCACCACGACCACCGCGCCAGTCTTTAGCAGAAGGGCCATCTACAGTTTTTTGAGTTGCTGTAGTAGCGTGAACTGTTGTCATAAGACCAGATTCGATACCGAACTTGTCGTTAAGAACTTTAGCTACAGGAGCTAGACAGTTAGTAGTACAAGAAGCGTTAGAAACGATGTCTTGACCTGCGTAAGTTGAATCGTTCACACCCATAACGAACATTGGAGTTGCGTCTTTAGAAGGGCCAGTTAGAACAACTTTCTTAGCACCAGCAGTGATGTGCTTACGTGCAGTCTCGTCTGTTAGGAAAAGACCTGTTGCTTCAGCAACTACGTCAACACCGATTGCGTCCCATTTTAGGTCTTCTGGGTTGCGCTCTGCAGTTACACGTACAGTTTTGCCGTTAACGATTAGGTTACCGCCTTCAACTTCAACAGTACCGTTGAAACGGCCGTGAGTTGAATCGTACTTAAGCATGTATGCCATGTACTCAACGTCGATTAGATCGTTAATACCTACTACTTCGATGTCGTTGCGCTCTTGCGCTGCACGAAATACGAAACGACCGATACGGCCAAAACCGTTAATACCTACTTTGATAGTCATTATAGTTGCTCCACAACTTAATTTCTGTTTAAAGATAACTGGTAGTAAAATTACAGAATCCAGTCACTAACTTCAATAGATAATCGGAATTAATTTGTCTAAAGTCAAAAAAAAGTGTCGCTTTTCTTAACATTAGGTATTAAATGACGTTTTTTTGAACTCAGCTCGTGACTCTGTAATGATTTGCTTGATGTATTTAACCTTGGAGACAAGGTGGGTTAACATGTTGGACACACTTTGGTGGTAATTGACTACAATGTGCTACAACCAAGTTTATTACACGTAATAAGTGTGCGCTGATTATAAAATGTAGACAATAAAAAAGAGGGTGTAAAGGAGATGACTGGGGAAAATAAGAATAGAGCCAAGCCAGACCAACACTGGCGTGAGACGCTAACCTATGAGCAGTATCGTGTTTGTCGCCAACAAGGTACCGAGGCTCCATTTACCGGGACACTGCTTCATAATAAGGACACAGGGCTATACCACTGTACCTGTTGTCAGGCCGAACTGTTTCACTCAGAAAATAAGTATGACTCTGGGTGCGGGTGGCCGAGCTTTGACGCGCCTGTCAATGAGTCCGCTATCCGCTATTTAGACGATCACAGTCACGGTATGACGCGTGTAGAGATACGCTGTAGTGCCTGCGACAGCCATTTAGGCCACATATTTGAAGACGGTCCTCAAACCACAGGGCAGCGCTTTTGCGTCAACTCTGTGTCGTTAATTTTCAACAAAACTGATCAAGAGTCCGTAAATTAGTCACTAGCTGTACCATTCTTTCATATCTGTCTTATCCGTTCGCGTCCGTCGTTGGGTGTTTACCACACCCAACGACTCTTGAAGCCATTCTTGCTCTATTTTTGCTCTATGATGACATTTTAAAAGCGTAAGCTTCTAGAATGCGCGTAACTTTACATTCATAAGCTCTTGCATTAAGTGAGAGCAGCAAACACAAGAACACCAGTATGAAAAACACACCGTTTATCGTTGCCCTTGTTGCAGCGTTATTTATGAGCCCGTCTTTTGCAAACACCGCTGGTGGCGAAGAGCAGTGGCAAATCGTAGAAGAAGACCAAGCAGCAGCGCCATCTTCTGCATCAACATCAAAGCAGTCAGCACCTAAAAAGACAGCTTCGACGCAAAAATCTAAATCAAGCTCCGGCTCTTCATCGCGTCGCGGTGGCAACTCTGGCTTTAAGCTTGGTATGGGTCTAGATCAAGGGCTAAGCATTGTTGGTCAAATCAACAATACGATTAACTTTGCGGTTGGTAACGACGGTGTTGCTGCCGATTACATTTTTAATCGCGGCAGTTTTGGTGGTGATGTGCCTTTTAACTGGTATGCAGGTGTCGGTGGTCAAATTAAACGCTCTGACAAATTTGGCCCACGTATTGCCTTAGGTGTAGAACTCCCGTTCGCAAGAAACTGGGATGGTTACGCGCAGCTAACTCCAAATCTGATGTTTGATAATAGCGACATTAAGCTAGGTATTGGTGCGGGTATTGGCGTACGTTATAGCTTCTAGCACTCACTGCCTTTATATCTATTGCCTCTATATAGAGCAAACGGAGGGTTTATCATCGATAAGCCCTTTTTCTTTATGGACAGTTTATTTCCAGATGAAAGAGGTTGCTCTTTGAAGCTTGTCTCTTTGCCTCTGAAGGTGCTCTCGTTCGATAACTTTAAAGACATAGCAACTTAAGGCCATAGGGTATATAATTCTGCGCCGTAAAATTAACAACAATAATGTGACAACGTGGAGTAGAACATGTCCTTAAACACACCAGTGATTACTGTGGATGGACCAAGTGGTGCTGGTAAAGGCACGCTGTGTATGCTGTTGGCTGAAAAATTAGGCTATCACTTGCTGGATTCAGGGGCTATTTACCGTGTTTTAGCATTAGCGGCGATTCACCACGGCGTCGATCTAGAATCAGAAGATGCTTTGGTACCGCTAGCGATGCATTTAGATGTGCAGTTTGTTGCTGAAGGCGAACTGGTAAAAGTGATTCTGGAAGGGGAAGATGTGTCTGGTGAACTTCGTAAAGAAGAGACCGGCAATGCAGCTTCTAAAATAGCGGCACTACCACGCGTACGTGAAGCATTATTGCGTCGTCAACGTGCATTTAACATTGAACCTGGATTGGTTGCTGATGGCCGTGATATGGGCACAGTGGTTTTTCCTGAAGCACCAGTAAAAATCTTCTTAGACGCAAGCGCGCAGGAAAGAGCGCAAAGGCGTTTTAAGCAGTTGCAACTAAAGGGTTTAGATGTTAGATTTGACGACCTTTTGAGCGAGATCGAAGAACGAGATTACCGAGATCGCAACCGAGCGGTTGCCCCTCTTCGTCCGGCTGATGACGCTCTAGTGCTAGATTCAACCTCGCTAAACATCGAGCAAGTGTTGGAAAAAGCGCTAAACTATATCGAATCTAAACTCACTAAGTAGCCTCTATTAGGCACTGCTTTTAGTAGAAAGAGCTTGGTGAGCTTTGAGCCGTTGGTCGCAAGGATGATGACCAACTAAATTATCAACCCCATGCGGTAGGATGCCCATGGACGTTTACTTATTGAAGATTAAATAATGACTGAATCTTTTGCTCAACTCTTTGAAGAGTTTCTAAACGAAACAGAATTCCAACAAGGCAGCATCGTTAAAGGTACTGTAGTAGCTATCGAGAACGGTTTCGTTCTTGTTGACGCTGGTCTTAAGTCTGAGTCTGCTATCCCTGCTGAACAGTTCAAGAACGCTGCTGGCGAACTTGAAGTTGAAGTTGGCGCTGAAGTTGACGTAGCTCTAGACGCTGTTGAAGACGGTTTCGGTGAAACTCAACTTTCTCGTGAGAAAGCGAAGCGTCACGAAGCTTGGATCGTTCTTGAGAAAGCTTACGAAGAAGCTGAAACTGTTGTTGGTATCATCAACGGTAAAGTTAAAGGCGGTTTCACTGTTGAACTAAACGGTATCCGTGCTTTCCTTCCTGGTTCTCTTGTTGACGTGCGTCCAATCCGCGACACTGCTCACCTAGAAAACAAAGAGCTAGAGTTCAAAGTTATCAAGCTAGACCAGAAGCGTAACAACGTTGTTGTTTCTCGTCGTGCTGTTATCGAATCTGAAAACAGTGTTGAGCGTGACGAACTTCTTGAAACTCTACAAGAAGGTACTGAAGTTAAAGGTATCGTTAAGAACCTTACTGACTACGGTGCATTCGTTGACCTTGGCGGTGTTGATGGTCTTCTACACATCACTGACATGGCGTGGAAGCGCGTTAAGCACCCATCTGAGATCGTTAACGTTGGTGACGAGATCCTAGTTAAAGTTCTTAAGTTCGACCGTGAGCGTACTCGCGTATCACTAGGTCTTAAGCAGCTAGGTGAAGATCCATGGGTAGCAATCGCTAAGCGTTACCCAGAAGGTCACAAGCTAACTGGTCGCGTAACTAACCTAACTGACTACGGCTGCTTCGTGGAAATCGAAGAAGGCGTTGAAGGTCTAGTACACGTTTCTGAAATGGATTGGACTAACAAGAACATCCACCCATCTAAAGTTGTTAATGTTGGCGACGAAGTTGAGGTTATGGTTCTTGATATCGACGAAGAACGTCGTCGTATCTCTCTAGGTCTGAAACAGTGTAAAGCTAACCCATGGCAGTCATTCGCAGAAATGCAAGCTAAGGGCGACAAAGTTACTGGTAAGATCAAGTCTATCACTGACTTTGGTATCTTCATCGGTCTAGAAGGCGGCATCGACGGTCTAGTTCACCTATCTGACATTTCTTGGAATGTTGCTGGTGAAGAAGCAGTTCGTGAGTACAAGAAAGGTGACGAGATCTCTGCAGTTGTTCTAGCTGTAGACGCTGAGCGTGAGCGTATCTCTCTAGGCGTTAAGCAAATGGAAAATGACCCATTCAATGCTTACGTTGCAGACACTAAGAAAGGTACTCTAGTTAACGGTACTGTTACTGCAGTTGACGCTAAAGGTGCTACTATCGAACTAGAAGAAGGTGTAGAAGGTTACATCCGCGCTTCTGAAGTATCACGTGACCGCGTTGAAGATGCGTCTCTAATCCTAAGCGTTGGCGACAGCGTTGAAGCGAAGTTCACAGGTGTTGACCGTAAGAACCGCGTAATCAACCTATCTGTTAAAGCTAAGGATGAAGCTGAAGAGCAAGAAGCAATGGCTTCACTGAACAAGCAAGAAGAAGGCGCGTTCGGTAATGCTATGGCTGACGCATTCAAAGCTGCTAAAGGCGAATAATTTACGCCATTAGAGAAAAAGGAGCCGTAAGGCTCCTTTTTTTTGTTTTTATCTTTGTGAAATTTAGACTATTATCAATTTATACAGGCAGTTAGTGCATTGTTGATATAGAATATATGTAGACCGCTGTCCGCTGTAGTATGAGACATCGAAGATAGAGACACTAAAGATTAAGAGTAACGAGGGTAACTACCTATGACTAAGTCTGAACTGATAGAAAGACTCTGCGCGGAGCAAACTCACTTATCCGCAAAGGAAATTGAAGATGCGGTAAAAGATATTTTGGAACATATGGCCTCTACACTGGAAAGTGGTGACCGTATTGAAATCCGCGGTTTTGGTAGTTTCTCGCTTCACTACCGCGAGCCACGAGTTGGGCGTAACCCTAAAACGGGTGATAAAGTGGAGCTAGAAGGTAAGTACGTTCCACACTTTAAGCCTGGTAAAGAGCTTCGTGAGCGTGTGAACGACAGTCTATAGAGATTCTATCTTTATGAAACGGCATACTTTTTTAGTGTGCCGTTTTACGTTTAGGCGAGCGGTGTTGATAAGGTTCACCTGCTTGGACAAACAATAGGCTAGTTACTCTAAATATCACTTAGATTATCAAGATAATTGCCTTAGAGCATGGTGCATAGAGTCAAATTCCTGCATAATCGAGCTATCCAATAACTGTGGCACGAGCATATGAAGATTCTAAAAATAATTGTACTCATCGCATTGTTCCTGGTAACCCTAGCACTGGGTTCTCAAAACCAGGAAGTGGTAACCTTCAACTACTTGTTAGCGCAAGGTGACTTCCATTTGTCGACGCTGCTGGGCAGTGTTTTCGTAGTCGGCTTTGTGGTTGCTTGGTTAATTTTTGGTAGCTTACACCTAAAGTCTCAAATGACGGTGCGTAAGCTAAAGAAGCAGCTGGCTAAACAGACGCCTTCTGAATCAAAAGAAGTCGCAACTAGCAGCAATTAATAGAGATTAAGGGTTAAGGTCGATTTAGCTAATGCTTGAGCTATTATTCTTGCTGTTGCCTATCGCGGCTGCCTATGGATGGTACATGGGGCAGCGCAGCGTTAGGCATGATCGCCAAGAGCAATCGCATCAGATCTCTCGTCAATATATGACGGGCCTTAACCTATTGTTGTCAGATCAGTCGGACAAAGCGGTCGATCACTTCATCGAGCTCCTTCAGGTCGACAACGAAACCATTGATACCCACCTTGCTCTCGGTAACCTATTCCGCTCCCGCGGTGAAGTTGACCGTGCTATCCGTATTCACCAAAACCTCATCTCTCGATCTGGACTTACCATTGATCAGAAAAACCTCGCCTTGCAGCAGCTTGCAAAGGACTACATGGTGTCCGGCTTTCTTGACCGAGCTGAGAAAATCTTTGTTCAACTGGTTGATGAGCCTGATCATCGCGAAGCAGCATTAACCCAGTTGCTTGCCATCTATCAGCAAACGAGCGAGTGGCACAAGGCAATTGAGGTTGCGAATGCGCTGCTTAAAATGGGCAAAAAACGCATCAGAAACAGTATCGCCCATTTTTGGTGTGAGCTTGCCATGATTGAGAAGGCCGATGGCAACAGCAACAAGGCCGTTCAGAATTTTAAGAAAGCGCTGGCAGTGGATCCTCGCTGTGCTCGAGCAAGTATTTCGCTAGGTAAACTCTATCTTGAAGACGAAGATTATCCGAAAACCATTTCCTACATGGAGTCGGTGCTCGAGCAAGATAAGGACTTTATTAGTGAAGTCTTACCGACTTTAGCAGAGTGTTATCACCATCTTGGACAAGAACAAGGTTTAGTAGAGTTTCTAAGAGCTAGCATCGATAAAGGGGCAGGGGTTTCCGCAGAATTGATGCTCGCTCAGCTTGTCGCCCAGCATGACGGCACAGAGGCCGCACAAGCGCTATTAACGAGGCAGTTGGTGCGAAGCCCTACAATGAAGGGGTTCTATCGTTTGATGGATTATCATCTGGCCAACGCCGAAGAAGGTAAAGCGAAAGAGAGTTTAACGACGTTGCAATCGCTTGTGGGCGAGCAGCTTAAGACAAAACCGCATTATCGATGTCGTAAATGTGGTTTCTCAACGCATTCATTATATTGGCATTGTCCTTCATGTAAGGGATGGGGTACGATCAAGCCCATTCGGGGGTTGGACGGCGAATAGCCTAAACCCGAACAGATTTGTAATGCAGCACTTAGGTGCTGCTTTTTTTGAGTAAAACGAGGAGCGAAAATGATTGACCAAAAAGTGATTGTTGCACTGGACTATGATAACCAAGCCGATGCATTAGCTTTTGTCGATAGAATTGACCCAAGCTCTTGCCGACTGAAGGTGGGCAAAGAGATGTTCACACTATTTGGTCCTGAGTTCGTAAAAGAGCTACACAAGCGTGGTTTCTCAGTATTTCTAGATCTTAAGTTTCATGACATTCCTAACACCTGCTCGAAAGCCGTTCGCGCAGCAGCGGAAATGGGTGTTTGGATGGTAAACGTTCACGCTGGTGGCGGCGAGCGTATGATGACAGCATCTCGTGAGATCTTAGAACCTTACGGCAAAGATCGCCCATTACTGATCGGTGTAACGGTATTGACGAGCATGGAGCAGTCAGATCTAGCGGGAATCGGCATTGATGTAGCGCCTCAAGAGCAAGTATTGCGTTTGGCGAACCTGACCAAGAACGCTGGCCTTGACGGTGTGGTCTGCTCGGCTCAAGAAGCAAGCATGCTTAAAACAGAGCTAGGTCAAGAGTTCAAGTTGGTGACCCCTGGCATTCGCCCTGCTGGCGCTGCAGTAGGTGACCAAAAGCGTATCATGACGCCAGATATGGCAATTCAAGCAGGTTCAGATTATCTCGTGATTGGCCGCCCAATCACTCAAGCTGAGGATCCTGCCAAGGTTCTTGCAGAGATCAATACTTCTCTAAGCTAATCGTCTCGATACGTTAGTCGATAAGGTAAAACTAAAAATGCCAGAGCTAAATAGCTCTGGCATTTTTGTATCAAGCAGGGATACCGCTGTGAAACTTAAAATCAGTATCTGGCGAGGAAATCAGTTCAGCTTCCACTTTGCCGAAGTAAGCAACTCTTTCACTGATGTCTTTGCCTGCCACTTGCTCTGCCAAAGTTAAGTAGTCTTGATAATGACGAGCTTCAGAGCGCAGCAGGGATACATAAAACTTCGCGATATCGTCATCCATAAATGGTGCCAGTTTGGCAAATCGTTCACAAGAGCGCGCTTCGATATAAGCCCCAATGATCAGTTTGTCGATGAGTGTGTTTGGTTCATGTGTTGTCATGTGGCTAAGCAGCCCTTTGGCATAGCGGCTCGCGGGTATTGATTCGTAGGGAATGCCTTTTTTCTCCATGATTTCTAACACTTGGTAGAAATGATGTAACTCTTCTTTGATCAGTAGAACCATTTTGTCAATCAGATCTTGGCTGTAAGGCGATTCAGATTTAGCAATGATCGACTTAGAAATATTACTTTTGCCCTTCAAAGAAGTCATATCACCAATGCTGCGATACGCAAAGTCTTCATATGGCTTGAACCATTCAAATAATGCTGAGCTGCTCTGTTTATCGACGGCATACTTACGAATTAAATACATTGCAGATTGGCCGGCTTTGAGCTCGCACAATAGGTGATCAATCAAGATCACTGGTAGGTTTTCTGGGCGTTTGGCTTTTTCTACCCAAGCATCAGGCGTTGAGCAGTGCAAAAACTGATTGATAGGTTCTAAAATGGCGTCGATTTGAGAAGGACTGATCATGGCTAATTTCGTTGTTGTAGAGTTAACAAAGGCCGCGTTTGCGACCTTTGTTAACTCTACCACTTTTTCTTCTCACCAAACAGAGCATTGATGTCGTCATCTCGTTCACTGTTGGCTTGTTGCTGCTTCTCTTCAGCCTTGGCTTGGCGGGAGTTTTGCAGCTTGTCGAGCATCTCGGTGAGTTTGTCTTTCGCTTGAATAGAGTAGTTGTCGTTCTTCGAGCTCAGTGCATCAATCCCCTTCTTTAGCAGCTGTGCCGCCGTACCGGGCTGTCCTTTTGCCATAGAGTCATGAGCACGTTTGACGACGTTCTCAATGTTGATGCGGATTTGGATCGTTTCAAGGCGCGCATTTTCAACCATATAAGACTGCGTATCCATACGTCCTTTGTTGTGCTCAGTGCGAACGGTATCACGCAGGCGTTTGACCAGTTTCAACATAATGATCGCTTGCTTGTCACTGGTTGGCACTTTGAACGAGGTGGCTTCACTGCCTTCGTAGTTTTCTTGCAGTTGCTGAATTTGTGTCTTTGCCGCCTCGACGCGTTGCGCCAAGTGTTTGTTCTTAGGATCCAACTCATGCATGTTCGTAACGGCATCTAAAATGCGGTTATGAAGACATAGCATTAGCTCTTTGCTGTATGGTAAGTAGCTCGCACCACTGATCAGTTCTTCAGTGGCATCAATCAAGGCAACATACCTGGCCGACTCTTGCCTTCTAGTGGCTTCGGCTTTTAGTTTGTATTGCAGCATGATGTTGTAGCCCAGCACTAAAACCAGCAAAAGGGCGACGAGCGCAATAATTAAACCAATATTCATAACGTTTTGTATCTACAATGAGTTTCCCTACAGTCTAGTGGGACAGGATACACCAAAGGCTAACTGACCAACACTGCAAAGTTGTTGAATTGGTCATAATCCTCGGAAAACGTAGAAACTTTCTGAACGGGTTTGAGAGGTAGAACAATTCCTATCCAAAAAAACTGTTAATCTGTTTAGTAATTCGTTATAACTATTGATTATATGCTTAGGCTGGCGGTGGTGAGCTGAGCGGAAATTTTTGACAAGGATGAAGACGAGCAGATGAAGTTACAGCAGTTAAAGTACATTGTCGAGGTGGTGAACCATAATCTAAATGTGTCCGCGACCGCAGAAAGTCTCTATACCTCTCAGCCTGGTATCAGTAAACAAGTTCGCTTGTTGGAAGACGAATTAGGGATCCAAATCTTTGAGCGTAGCGGTAAGCATTTAACTCAGGTAACCAATGCCGGTGAAGACATTGTTCGAATCTCTCAAGAAATTCTGTCTCGAGTTGAAAGTATCAAAGCCGTAGCAGGGGAACATACCCATCCTGAAATGGGCACATTGAACATTTCAACCACGCACACACAGGCTCGCTACGCGCTCCCAGACGTGATTAAAGGATTCACCGCTCGCTATCCGAAAGTATCGTTGCACATGCATCAGGGTACCCCGTCGCAAATGTCAGAAGCGATAGCCAAAGGCACAGCAAACTTCGCTATTGCAACGGAAGCGCTGCACCTTTATCAAGACGCGATCATGCTACCTTGTTATCACTGGAATCGTTCGATCGTAGTGCCAAAAGAGCATCCACTCGCGCAAAAAGACCACGTAACGATAGAAGATCTAGCCGCTTATTCATTGGTGACATACGTATTTGGCTTTACTGGACGTTCAGAGCTCGATACAGCGTTTAACAAAGTAGGTCTGACACCCAAAGTTGTCTTCACTGCAACGGATGCTGATGTGATTAAAACGTATGTACGTATGGGTATCGGTGTAGGCGTTATTGCCAGTATGGCTATGGATGACTCTCAAGATACCGACCTAGTTGCGATTGACGCTAGCCATATCTTTGGGGCCAGTACGACGAGTATTGGATTTAGAAAGGGCACTTTCTTGCGCTCTTACATGTACGACTTTATGGAGCGATTTGCCCCTCACTTAACCCGCCCAGTAGTTGAGCAGGCGATTTCACTTAAGTCGAACACCGAAATTGAAGAGATGTTCAGAGATATCGAATTGCCGATTCGATAACACAAAGTACTTTTGTTAGTACTCACTTCCCCCTACAATCCATGCAGTTTCGCATTGCCTGAAGAATAGGGGGAAATGTGCGCCAGCAATTTGATCAACTTACCGTCATACTAAAAGCCTACCAAGATTATTGGCGGCACGATCCCTTTATTCAAATAGTCAGTGGTCAGCTTCCTTGGCAATCACAGCATCCTGTCTTGGCTGATTGGCTTTCTCAATGTTCCCCAGAACACATCCAACTCTTAAAGCAGTCTCCGTCACAGTGCGCAGAGGTGCTTAGCTCGTTCATACCTGAATTACATGCGCTTCAGAAGGCGGCGGTGATCGATTCGATACGAGAAGTTTCTCATTTAACTCTTCCTCGAGGCCTTGATTCTGGTGTGCCAGGACGCAAGCTGGAACAAATTTGCAAAATGGGAGCTGTATGCATTCACAACCATCATGGAAGGGAGTGGTTAGAGTGGTGCTCTGGTAAAGGATTTCTTGGGCGTATTCTTTCCTCTCAAACAGAGCAAAAGGTGACGAGCTTTGAGTATCAGCAAACTCTTTGTGATGCAGGGCAGCACGAGGCTGATAGACGGGGTTTAAGCATGCAGTTCGTACAGGGTGATGCGTTTGATGAGAGATCAAAACAGGTTTTCAATGCCAATCAACATGCGGTGGCATTGCATGCATGTGGTGATCTGCATGTCACGCTGATTGAGCGTGTGGTAGATGCCAAGCTTCCAGCACTCACTTTTTCACCCTGTTGCTATCACTTAATTCAAGATGAACAATACCAACCACTATCTGAGCTAGGTAGGCAAGCCGAACTTTCATTAACGAAGCAAGAGCTACGCATTCCCCTTCAGGAAACCGTCACAGGTGGTGAACGCGTGAAACGTCACAGAGAACAAGAGATGGTGTTTAGACTTGGCTTTGATGCACTCTGCCAGCAAAATAAGGTAACTGAGGGGTATGAGCCAGTACCGAGTATTAAAAAGTCGCAGCTTTCCGATGGATTTGAGCACTTCTGTCATTGGGCGGCGGCGCAGAAGTCACTCACTTTACCTCAGGTTGATTTCGAGCACTATGAGCAGGTAGGGCAGGCGCGCTTTTGGAAAATGGAAGCACTGAGCTTGGTGCAAAGTGTGTTTCGCCGTCCGCTTGAGGTGTGGCTCGCGTTGGACAAAGCCTTGTATTTAGAGTCTCACGGTTATCAGGTGAGCTTGTTGACCTTTTGCGATACGGCCACGACTCCGCGCAACCTACTGCTGCATGCCTTCAAGTCATAGTATCGGCTAAGTTACGCGTAAAACGCAGGTATAAAAAACGGGCTATCAGCCCGTTTTTCAATTTGAATGTCTAAAGACCGATTAATTGAACATCGCAATCGCTGTTGCTGGCTCAACGTATTCTAGGTTAAAGCTTTCAGCCACTTCTTTACAAGTTACTTTGCCGTGAATTACGTTTAGACCATCTAGGAAGCCTTTGTCTTCAGTCAGTGCTTGCTGGTAGCCTTTGTTCGCGAGCTTGATGATGTATGGTAGCGTCGCGTTGTTCAGTGCAAACGTAGAAGTACGAGCAACCGCACCTGGCATGTTAGCAACACAGTAGTGAACCACATCATCAACGATGTAAGTTGGTTCCGCGTGTGTTGTCGCGTGAGAGGTCTCAAAGCAACCGCCTTGGTCGATAGCAACGTCTACCACTGCCGCACCTGGCTTCATCTTAGCGATGTGCTCTTTGGTGACCAGCTTCGGCGCAGCAGCACCTGGGACTAAAACTGCACCGATTACGAGATCTGCTTCTAGAACATGCTTCTCAAGTGCGTCTTCTGTAGAATAAACAACTTTTGCGCGACCCTGGAATTCTTCATCCAAAACGCGTAATGTATCAATATTGCGGTCGAGGATTGTGACGTCTGCGCGCATACCAACAGCCATGCGAGCAGCGTTAGAGCCAACTACACCGCCACCAACGACGACGACTTTCGCCGGTTCAACACCTGGTACACCACCAAGTAGTAGGCCACGTCCACCATTGGACTTTTCGAGTGTTTGTGCACCAGCCTGTATAGACATTCGCCCAGCGACCTCTGACATTGGTGCTAGTAGTGGCAAACGACCCATATTATCTGTTACAGTCTCATAGGCAATGCAGACAGCTTTGCTTTTGATTAGCTCTTCAGTTTGTGGAAAATCTGGTGCTAGATGGAGATACGTGAATAAAATTTGTCCTTCACGTAGCATAGCACGTTCGACAGCTTGGGGTTCTTTAACCTTTACAATCATCTCTGCTTTCGCGAAGACGTCTGCAGCGGTAGGAAGAATGGATGCGCCTACAGCGATGTAATCATCGTCTGAAAAACCGATACCTGTGCCTGCGTTAGTTTCAACGTAAACTTCGTGGCCGTTTGAGATTAACTCTCTGACGCTCGCAGGAACCATGCCAACACGGTACTCATGGTTTTTAATCTCTTTAGGTACGCCAATTATCATCCTGACTCCTCATTATAATGTGGTTGTATTAACTGTTTGTAGGGTGTTATTGTCGAATTACCAGCTAGTATAGAAGCTAATACACAAAATTTGATACTGTATATTACAGAGTTGTAGTATATTTTTTTGCAAGGAAGTAACAAGGTGGAATAAAAAATGGCAGACAACTATAAGAAGCCGTCCAAGGAACTAGACCGTATCGATCGCAACATCCTCAATGAGTTGCAAAAAGATGGTCGTATTTCAAACGTCGAATTGTCTAAACGCGTAGGTCTTTCACCTACACCGTGTTTAGAACGCGTTCGCCGTCTTGAAAGACAGGGGTATATTACGGGCTACACCGCACTCTTAAATCCGCAGTACTTAGATGCTTCACTACTTGTATTCGTAGAGATTACATTGAATCGTGGTGCTCCAGATGTATTTGAACAGTTCAATACAGCGGTACAAAAGTTAGACGACATCCAAGAATGTCACCTTGTATCAGGTGATTTCGACTATCTTTTGAAAACAAGGGTGTCGGATATGGGCGCATATCGTAAACTTTTAGGGGATACTTTGCTTCGCCTTCCTGGTGTGAATGACACCCGAACCTATGTGGTTATGGAAGAAGTGAAACAAACTAACCAGCTTGTGATTAAAACGCGCTAGAGACGGCGCTTCCAAGTCTGACAAGAAGTTGACTAAAGTTATGATAAAGCATGCTTTATTCTCGAGTCAGATTGGGTTTTAATCCTCATTGTGGTTAAATCAATGAATACACCGAGCGGCTTTTGCCGCTCGGACTGTTTTCAATAATTAGATGTTGGTTATGTTCAGACAGGACAAAAAAAGAGTCGAAACGATTATCAAGACGAGTGAGGAGCCTCAGGCGACTCGTTTAAACGGATTTCAGCGGTTAAGAGAATGCTGTTTCATCTTAGCTGTGCTTACCTCTATTCTACTCGCCGTAGCCTTATTCACCTTTAGTCCGGCGGATCCGTCATGGTCACAGACTGCATGGGGCGGTGACATTCAAAACGCTGGTGGCTTTGTTGGTGCGTGGCTGGCGGATACTCTATTTTTTGTTTTTGGCTCTTTGGCATACCCAATTCCTTTCATCATTGCGTTTAGTGCTTGGGTCTTTTTCCGTAATCGTGACGAAGATGATCCTATTGATCTGATGATCTGGGGTACGCGTCTACTTGGACTGACCGTTCTAATTCTCACGAGCAGTGGCCTTGCTGACATCAACTTTGATGATATCTGGTACTTCTCTTCAGGTGGCGTAATTGGTGACGTTCTAACCAGCTTATCTCTACCAACGTTAAATGTGTTAGGTACGACTTTGGTGCTGCTATTCCTTTGGGGCGCGGGCTTTACTTTGCTTACTGGCATCTCTTGGCTAAGAATCGTCGAGTGGATTGGCGATAGCGTGCTATCAATGAGCGCGGCACTCGTTAATAAGGTTCGTGGTACCAAAGAAGAAGTGTATGAGCCTGTCCTAGAAGACCAAGAGTCCGATGAAACAGAGGAACTGCCACGCTTTAGCGCAGACAGTGAAGTGCAAGAGGCTCCCGTTACCAGTAAGAAGCAATACAATATTCATGTTCCAGATTCGGTGCCTTCGGCTTCAGCAGAGCCTGAACCAGCCTATGACCCACTGTTTGCTAAATCAGAAGACGATACTGTTTCGCAAGGAGCCAGTGCTTTACAAAAAACAGTCGCTTCACAAGAGCCTACCGCTTCACAAGAGCCAACTGTACTGCAAGCCGTGTCTGCTCCATCAGAAGTGAGCATCCCTGAAACGGCACAACTTAGCGAAGAGCCAGTGCAAGTAGAAGCAGTCGCACCGGAAACCGTTCAACCTCAGCAGCCTCAAGTTGAACGCACTCGTCAGCTTGGTGCAACGATTGAAGAACTGGAAAATGCTGCTCGCTCTAGTGATGACTATGCGAATCAGGGAGAGGAGACTGAGTGGCCAGCATCGAGTGTTGCTGCTCCAACAATTGAAGAGCCATTGAGTCACGAGGCTATGTTTGCTCCTGAGCCTCAGTTTACTGAGGAGCCTGTTAACCAACAGGTCGAATCATCAGCCTATGCTGTAGATGAAGCCACGCAACAAGTTCAGCCTTCGGTATCAGAAAGCGTCGAAGAAGTGGAGGATTTTACTCCTCCATGGGCTGACGCTACAGATATGGATGCTGAACGTTCAACGTCTCATATTGAACCGACGGTAGATTTCGATGCTTTAGATGCAGAAGCCGAAAATGAACCGGTTGATCAAGATGTCGAAGCATTCCAAAACTTGGTAGCCGATGCACAAAAAGCACAAGTGGCGAAAATGAATCCATTCTTGGTTCAGCAGGACCAGAATCTACCTAAACCCGCAGAACCAATGCCAACGTTAGAACTTCTCTATCATCCAGAGAAGAGAGAGAACTTTATTGACCGAGAAGCGTTGGAAAACATTGCTCGCTTGGTTGAATCTAAGCTGGCGGATTACAAGATCAAAGCCGAAGTCGTGGACATCTTCCCTGGTCCTGTGATTACACGTTTCGAACTAGATCTTGCACCGGGTGTAAAGGTAAGCCGAATTTCTGGCCTTTCAATGGACCTAGCACGCTCATTGTCAGCAATGGCGGTTCGTGTTGTGGAAGTGATTCCGGGTAAGCCGTATGTCGGTCTTGAGCTGCCGAACATGACGCGTCAAACCGTTTTCTTCTCTGACGTGGTGGGTAGCCAAGCGTTTATCGATTCAAAATCACCAACCACGGTAGTGCTCGGTCAGGATATCGCCGGTGAAGCTGTGGTGGCGGATCTATCGAAAATGCCACACGTGCTTGTCGCGGGTACCACCGGTTCAGGTAAGTCTGTGGGTGTTAACGTCATGATCTTGAGTATGCTTTATAAGGCAACGCCTGAAGACGTACGCTTTATCATGATTGACCCGAAAATGTTGGAGCTTTCCATCTACGAAGGTATTCCTCATCTTCTTTCTGAGGTCGTTACCGACATGAAAGATGCCTCGAATGCACTTCGTTGGTGTGTGGGTGAGATGGAACGTCGTTACAAGTTGATGTCAGCGCTTGGCGTTCGAAACATCAAGGGCTTCAATGACAAATTGAAAATGGCAGCGGATGCAGGCCATCCTATCCATGATCCTCTGTGGCAAGAAGGCGACAGCATGGATCCAGAGCCGCCACTGCTTGAGAAACTTCCATACATCGTAGTGGTGGTCGATGAGTTTGCCGACCTAATGATGGTCGTAGGCAAGAAGGTAGAAGAACTGATCGCACGTTTGGCTCAGAAAGCACGTGCTGCTGGTATTCACTTGATACTTGCAACTCAGCGACCGTCGGTAGACGTAATTACTGGTTTGATTAAAGCCAACATTCCGACTCGTGTCGCCTTTACAGTTTCGACCAAGACCGATTCACGCACTATTCTTGATCAAGGCGGCGCTGAATCCCTGCTTGGTATGGGTGATATGTTGTATCTGCCACCTGGCTCTAGCCATACAACTCGTGTACACGGTGCATTTGCGTCTGATGATGATGTGCATGCTGTGGTGAACAACTGGAAAGCACGCGGTAAGCCTAACTATATTGAAGAAATTACCAATGGCGAGCAGTCTCCAGAGACGTTGCTACCCGGTGAGAAGATGGAAGGCGACGAAGAAATGGACCCATTGTTCGATCAAGTTGTCGAACATGTTGTTCAGTCACGTCGAGGTTCGGTCTCTGGTGTCCAGCGCCGATTTAAGATTGGTTATAACCGTGCTGCACGTATTGTCGAGCAGCTCGAGGCTCAAGGTATCGTGAGTGCACCAGGTCATAATGGTAACCGCGAAGTACTGGCACCCGCGCCACCAAAAGAATAATTTCGATTCGCCTTAAGAGGTAAGAGGAAATCAAATGAAGAAATGGTTTAATGCTGCGATGTTAACTGTATCAGCAGTGGGCTTTTCAGCTCTAGCTTTTTCAAACATGGCTTTTGCAACGCCGCAAAAAGAGCTCAGCGAAAGACTTCAATTAAACGATGGTTTTAGTGCCACCTTCACTCAAGAAGTGACCAGCCCAGATGGGGATGTGGTGATGGAAGGCGAAGGTAATGTAGAGATCTCACGCCCAAGTATGTTTCGATGGGTCACGACACTGCCCGATGAAAATGTTCTAGTATCCGATGGACAAAACCTGTGGTACTACAGCCCATTTATTGAACAGGTCAGTATTTACAATCAAGAGCAGGCAACTGAGCAGACACCGTTTGTACTTTTGACACGTAATCGCGCTAGCGACTGGGACAACTACAGCGTCAACCAAAAAGGTGATGTATTTACTTTAGTTCCAACGGCTGTCGATTCTACGCAAGGTCAATTTCAAATCAATATCGATAGCAAAGGCATTGTTCATGGCTTTAATGTGATTGAACAAGATGGCCAAAAGGGTAGCTTTGCTTTCGACAACATTAAAGTAGGCAAACCTGCCTCAGACCGATTTACCTTTGTTGTTCCGGATGGTGTCGAAATTGATGACCAACGGAACTAGGTCGCTAGGACGTTATCGTGAGTAATTTCAGTTTTGATTTTTCAGGGGACGAAGATTTTCGTCCCCTTGCTGCTAGAATGCGCCCAGAAACGGTTGAGCAATACATTGGTCAGCAGCATATTCTGGGTGTGGGGAAACCTCTGAGGCGAGCGCTTGAGGCGGGACAACTGCACTCAATGATTTTGTGGGGACCACCCGGAACCGGCAAGACGACGCTTGCTGAAGTCGCGGCCAACTACGCCAACGCGGAAGTGGAACGTGTATCTGCGGTGACGTCTGGTGTCAAAGAGATCCGTGCAGCTATCGAGCGTGCTCGAGAAAATAAGCTTGCTGGCAAGCGCACCATCTTGTTTGTTGACGAGGTGCATCGCTTTAATAAAAGTCAGCAAGATGCGTTTTTGCCACACATCGAAGACGGCACGGTTACCTTTATTGGCGCCACCACTGAAAACCCGTCATTTGAACTCAATAACGCACTGCTTTCCCGTGCAAGGGTGTATAAACTCACCTCGCTTGATACTGCCGACATTCTTCTGGTACTGGAACAAGCTAGAAATGATGAACAGCGTGGTCTAGGTGCCATTGCTGCAAGCTTTCATGACAATGTACTTGAGCGCCTCGCTGAGCTAGTCAATGGTGATGCGAGAATGTCGCTCAATTATCTTGAGTTGCTCTATGACATGGCAGAAGACAATGCACAAGGCGAGAAAGAGATAACATTGCCTCTGCTTGCGGAGGTTGCTGGCGAGAAGGTCAATCGTTTCGATAATAAAGGCGACATTTGGTACGACCTTATTTCGGCAGTTCATAAGTCGATTCGTGGTTCTAATCCCGATGCTGCGCTTTATTGGTCCGCAAGGATGATTGCCGCAGGGTGTGACCCGCTTTATATCGCTAGACGTTTACTGGCAATCGCGTCGGAAGATATTGGTAACGCAGACCCAAGAGCAATGCAGGTCGCGCTATCTGCGTGGGACTGCTTTACTCGAGTTGGTCCTGCCGAAGGAGAGCGCGCTATCGCCCAGGCGATTGTCTATCTTGCTTGCGCACCTAAAAGTAATGCTGTTTACACAGCTTGGAAGCAAGCGCTGCGAGATGCGCATAACCTCCCTGAGTATGAAGTCCCTCACCATCTAAGAAATGCGCCTACGTCATTGATGAAAGGCATGGGCTATGGCGCGGAGTATCGTTATGCTCATGATGAGCCGGGTGCATACGCTGCTGGCGAGCGCTACTTACCTCCTGAAATGGCAGGCACGTGTTACTATGAGCCGACAAATCGGGGGCTTGAAACCAAAATTGGTGAAAAGTTAGATTATCTGGCGGATTTAGACGCAAAAAGCCCACAAAAGCGCTATGAAAAGTAGTGGCTTTTCGTTATCTTTACTCGGTTAACAAATCAATATCTGTCCTTGGTTAGGAAATGACCAGGGACAGAGTTCTTCACAACTATAAAGCATAGGATTGGCAATGCTGGATTCTAAATTACTTCGTACAGAGCTGGATGAAACAGCTGAAAAATTAGCACGTCGTGGCTTCACGCTAGACGTAGAAACTATCGGTAAACTTGAAGAGCAACGTAAGTCGATTCAAGTAGAAGTTGAGAATTTACAATCCACGCGTAACTCCATTTCTAAGCAGATCGGCCAGAAGATGGCTGCCGGCGACAAAGAAGGCGCTGAAGAGATCAAAAAGCAGATCGGTACACTAGGTAGCGATCTTGAAGCGAAGAAAGAAGAGCTAGCAGCGGTAATGGCTCAGCTTGAAGACATCACGCTTTCTGTTCCTAACTTGCCAGCGGACGATGTACCACAAGGTAAAGACGAAAACGACAACGTAGAGATTTCTCGTTGGGGTGAGCCTAAGACTTACGACTTTGACGTAAAAGACCACGTTGACCTAGGTGAAATGGGTGGCGGTCTAGATTTCGCTAGCGCAACTAAGATCACTGGCGCTCGCTTTATCGTAATGAAAGGCCAGTTCGCTCGCCTACACCGTGCTATCGCACAGTTCATGCTTGATCTTCATACTGAAGAGCACGGCTACACAGAAATGTACGTACCGTACCTAGTGAACTCTGACAGCCTATTTGGCACGGGTCAGCTACCTAAGTTTGGTAAAGATCTGTTCCACACGGAACCACTGACTGAAAAAGCAAGCGATGAAGAGCCACGTAAATTGTCTCTGATCCCAACGGCAGAAGTGCCGGTGACTAACCTAGTGCGCGATACCATCTCTGAAGAGGCAGATCTGCCACTTAAGATGACAGCTCACACACCATGTTTCCGTTCAGAAGCAGGCTCTTACGGTCGTGACACTCGTGGTCTTATCCGTATGCACCAATTCGACAAAGTTGAACTGGTTCAAATCACTAAGCCAGAAGATTCAATGAATGCGCTTGAAGAGCTTACTGGTCACGCTGAGAAAGTTCTGCAACTACTAGAGCTTCCATACCGTAAAGTGGTTCTATGTACGGGTGACATGGGCTTCGGTGCTCGTAAGACTTACGACCTTGAAGTTTGGGTTCCAGCGCAAGAGACATACCGTGAGATCTCTTCTTGCTCAAACATGTGGGATTTCCAAGCGCGTCGTATGCAAGCACGTTTCCGTCGTAAAGGTGAGAAGAAGCCTGAGCTTGTTCACACACTAAACGGTTCTGGTCTAGCTGTGGGTCGTACTATGGTTGCCATTCTTGAGAACAACCAAGAATCGGACGGCCGTATTGCTATCCCAACTGCGCTACAGAAGTACATGGGCGGCGCTACGCACATCGGCTAATACAAGGGTATTAACTACAGTGACACGTTAGGACTTAGGTCCTAGGTCCTAGGTCCAAGGGCCTAGGACCTTTTTTTACCTTTCAATAAAGCAATCAGGTTTATCGAGTGCGCCAGAAATTGCCGCGACCAATCTTTCAATATGCTCTGGCTGGCTAATGTAGGGAGGCATCATGTAAATGAGACGGCCAAACGGGCGAATCCACACCCCTTGCTCGACGAAGTGTTTCTGAATCACTTCCATGTTAACCGCCTTATGCGTTTCGACTACACCGATTGCCCCTAACCAACGTACATCTTTCACGTTCGAGAAGCTTGTTAGCTTAGGCAACAGTTCCGCAAATAGGGACTCAATACTGCTCACTTGCGACTGCCATTCGTTACTGGCAACGATATCCAAACTCGCGCTTGCTACGGCGCAAGCCAGCGGGTTACCCATAAAGGTTGGGCCGTGCATAAAGCAGCCTGCTTCGCCGCCACAGACCGTATCTGCGACGTGTTTACTGGTTAATGTGGCTGACAGTGTCATGTAACCACCTGTGAGCGCCTTGCCGACGCACATGATGTCTGGCTGGATGTTGGCGTGTTCGCTGGCGAACAGTTTCCCAGTGCGGCCAAAGCCAGTCGCAATCTCATCGAGAATAAGCAGGACACCATATTGATCGCAAAGCTCTCTTACGCGCTGCAGGAAGGTAGGGTGGTACAAACGCATTCCGCCGGCCCCTTGAACAATAGGTTCAAGGATCACCGCAGCCACTTCAGTGTGATGAGTTTCCATTTTGCATTTGAAATCACGGATGTCCGCTTCATTCCATTCGTCCCAAAACCCAACCTCTGGAGAGTCTGCAAAGATATGCTCAGGCAAAAATCCCTTATACAAGCTATGCATGGAATTATTGGGATCGGTCACTGACATGGCGGCAAACGTGTCGCCGTGGTAGCCGTGGGAGAGAGTAAGGAACTTTGGCCTGCGCTCACCGCGAGCGTGCCAATATTGCAGCGCCATCTTCAGTGACACCTCAACCGCAACTGATCCTGAATCAGCTAGGAAAATATGCTCCATATTGTCAGGTGCAAGCTCAAGAAGCTTCTTGCTGACATCAATGGCAGGCTGGTGGGTGATACCACCAAACATCACGTGGGACACTTTTTCACTTTGGGATTGCAGCGCCGCATTGAGTTTAGGGTGGTTATAGCCATGGATGGTCGACCACCAAGACGACATCCCATCGACGAGCTCTGTTCCGTCCTCCAAAGTGAGGTGAACGCCTTCAGCGGATACTACGGGGTAACAACTAAGGGGATTGAGTGTGGAAGTGTAGGGATGCCAAATGTGTTTTTTGTCGAAATCTAAATCCATGAAATGCGGCCGCTTAAATTTTAATCAAGTGTAAACTTGCGTCTGTGGTCGGTGTTGACAGTGTATCGCTTGTCGGTACACTAGCCAAGACTAAAAACAATGAGAGCAAAGGATTTACCTGTGGAAGTACGACACGATTGGACGCATGCCGAAGTGCAAGAGCTAATGAACAAGCCGTTTATGGATCTATTGTTCGAAGCGCAAACTGTGCACCGTCAACATCAGCAAACCAACCATGTTCAAGTTAGCACCCTGTTGTCGATTAAAACTGGTGCTTGTCCTGAAGATTGTAAGTACTGCCCACAAAGCGCACGCTATAAAACCGATGTGGAAGCAGAGCGCTTGATGGAAGTCGAACGTGTGCTAGATGCGGCGCAAAAAGCCAAAAACGCAGGTTCGACACGTTTCTGTATGGGTGCGGCGTGGAAGAATCCCAAAGAGCGTGACATGCCTTTGCTGACCGACATGATTAAAGGTGTCAAAGAGATGGGGCTAGAAACCTGTATGACGCTAGGTATGTTGACGCCAGATCAGGCTACTCACCTTGCTGATGCGGGTTTGGATTACTACAACCACAACCTTGACACCTCTCCTGAGTTTTACGGCAATATCATTACAACTCGAACCTACCAAGATCGGTTGGATACGCTCAGCCACGTGCGTGATGCCGGTATGAAAATCTGCTCAGGCGGAATTATTGGCATGGGTGAGAGCGCCAATGACCGCGCGGGCTTGCTGATGGAGCTTGCCAACCTTCCTGTCCAGCCAGAAAGTGTTCCAATCAACATGCTGGTTAAAGTTAAGGGAACACCGCTTGAAGAAGTGGATGATGTCGAGCCTTTTGACTTTATTCGTCTTATCGCGATTGCACGAATCATGATGCCGAACTCAGCAGTACGCTTGTCTGCAGGGCGTGAGGACATGAATGAGCAAATGCAGGCTCTGTGCTTTATGGCTGGTGCTAACTCGGTGTTCTATGGCTGTAAGCTACTCACCACACCAAACCCAGATGAAGATAAAGATCTTCAGCTGTTTAAAAAGCTCGGTATTAACCGTGAAGAAACCTCACAAAAACCGGATGAGGTGCAAGAAAATGACCTTCTCGACCAAGTAGTGAGCCGAGTTGCTGCACGTCCTACCAAAGACGACCTATTTTATGACGCTAGCGTTTAATCAGCGCATTCAAAAGGCGTTGGAAGAGAGAAAGCAGAGCGACTTGTTGCGCTCTGTCATCCCCTTAGAAAGGGGCAACCAAGCGGTTTTTCAAAACAATGGTCAGTTGTTTGATAATTTCTCTTCGAATGATTACCTCGGCTTAGCGGCGAGTGATGAGCTCAAGTTTTGTTATCAGCAAGCAGTGAGTGACTATGGCGTTGGTAGCGCAGCATCACCGCTGGTTACAGGCTACTCAAATCAACATCAAAACCTCGAGTCTGCTTTAACTGAATGGCTAGGGTATGAGAGTGCAGTGTTCTTTTCTTCTGGCTTTGCCGCCAATCAAGCCGCTGTTTTCGCATTGCTGAAAAAGGGCGATTTGCTGCTTCAAGACAAGCTAAATCACGCTTCATTGATGGAAGCTGGCATGCTGTCTGACGCCGATATGAAACGCTATCGCCACTGCAACCAAGAGCACCTTGCTCAATTGCTCTGCGCCGACAAGCCTATAATGGTGGTGACAGAAAGTGTGTTTAGTATGGATGGCGATATTGCCGATCTCGATGGTTTTGTCTCTTTGTGCGAGCAAGCGGGCGCGCTCTCCATAATTGATGACGCTCATGGTATTGGCGTGATTGGTGAGCAGGGCAATGGCGCAGTCGGAATGGCAAGTAAACGCGCAGATATTTTGGTTGTGACATTTGGTAAGGCGTTTGGCCTTAATGGTGCCGCCATCTTGTGCTCACGAGAAATGAAAGACTACCTAACTCAATTTGCGCGTCACTACGTTTACTCAACCGCGTTTTCAGCGGCTCATGCTGTGGCGATCACTAAAGCAGTCGAGATGATTCAAACTCAACAATGGCGCCGAGAAAAACTGATTGAACTCGGCGCTATCTATGATGAAACGCTAAATGGAACAGCGGGTTTTGTTGCTACCAAAACACCAATTAAACCGTGGTTGGTAGGCGAGGAAAGTAATGTTTTAGCACTGTGCGCTGCATTAAAGCGTGAGCAGAGTTGGACGACAGCCATTCGGCCGCCAACAGTCCCTAGGGGCTCGGCGCGACTTAGAATCACACTGTCAGCAGCCCACGAAGCGACAGCCGTCCAAAAACTCGCCATCAGTTTAAAACGACATTTGGAGGGATGCTAAATGTCAGAGGTATTAGCAAATCTTGCGGATTATCAGACTAACAAAGCGGCGATATCAGAGTCGTTTGGCCGCGCAGCAAAACACTATGATCAGCACGCTGAACTGCAGCGCCTCGTTGCGGATCGTTTGTTGGCCTTGCTACCAGCCGATTTGACGGGATATCGTATTCTCGATTTAGGTTGTGGTACTGGATATTGTTCCTTGGCGTTACGAGAGCGGGGAGCGAATGTTGTATGTGCTGACTTGTCCAGTGAGATGCTTACTGTTGCCAAGCAGCGCTGCGGTACCAAGCGAGTTTCCTATCAAGTGGCGGATGCAGAAGCGCTGCCATTTGAAGACAAGTGTTTTGATGTCGTGATATCAAGCCTAGCGTTGCAGTGGTGCAGTGATTTAGCCGTGCCGCTTGCTGAGATGAAGCGAGTAACAAAACTAGGTGGAAGCTTGCATTTTTCAACGCTCCTTGATGGCTCTTTATTGGAGCTAAAGCGCTCGTGGGGCAAAATTGATGCATATCAACATGTCAACGACTTTACCTCTCTCAATCAGGTAAAAATTGCGTTAGCGCAATCTGAGTGTATCCACCATCAACTAGACTTGCCGAAAATAGTTATGTGGTATGAGACCGCTTTTGGTTTGATGAAAGACCTTAAAGGAATAGGAGCAACGCATGTTGAAGGTCGCTCCAAAGGGTTTACCAGTCGACGTGCATTGAAGACGCTCGAACTGGAATACAAGCAGTACGCGAATCAAAACGGCCTATTACCCGCCAGTTATCAAATTTGTTTAGGATCAGTTGCATTATGATGAAAGCACTATTTATTGCAGGTACGGATACTGAAGTTGGGAAAACCGTTGTATCAAAAGCGATATTAAGTGCTGTTGGTGCACAGGGAAAAACGACAATCGGTTACAAGCCAGTTGCGGCAGGCTGCGAGAAAACCGAGCGAGGTTTACGTAATTCAGATGCGTTGCATCTTCAACAAGCAGCCAACCTAGATGTTGAATACGACCTAGTTAACCCATATGCCTTGTCGTTGCCGGCATCGCCTCATATCGCTGCGATTGCTGATGACGTCGAAGTGGATTACCAAGTTCTCTCTAGTGTGCTAGAGCAACATAAGCAAAACAGTGATTTTGTATTGGTAGAAGGTGCCGGTGGCTGGCGCGTTCCAGTGTCAAAACAAGATTGTTTGTCAACTTGGGTTAAGCAAGAGAAGCTGCCTGTCGTTCTGGTAGTGGGTATCAAACTTGGTTGTTTGAGTCATGCGATGTTGACAGCAGAAGCCATTAAAGCGGATGGACTCGAACTTGTCGGTTGGGTAGCGAATCGTGTTAACCCTGGCGTTGAGCACTATGCTGAGATCATTGAGATGTTAGAAGGCTCGATGGGCGCACCGAAGTTGGGTGAAATTCCTTATGTACCAGGCTGCAAAAAACGAGATTTAGGCAAGTACATTAATCTTGAAGTCATTCGTTAATCAACGAGTAACAAATCAAGCGTTTTGTGTTTTAAATAGCCTCTTGCATATTCATTAGCGCTTGGGGCTTTTTTGTATTTATTTTATACATAAGTTACCAACCCCAGTCCGATTTTTAATCAAATGTAACGCTTTTCAAACTTTTTAACTGGTCGAACCATGTTAGCCTTCTGATTTTTAGGAATTTTTACCAATTCATACAGTTTAGTAAAACCAATGTTAACTCTGTGTGTTGAATGGGTGATCTCAGTATGGCATTCTGTGACAAAGCACAAGAGTTTCAATGCAATTGGGTTCAATGTTTAATATTGAGCGATAGCGCATTGTAATCTCGCTATAAAACGATAGTTTAGTGAAAAAACCATACGAAAGTTATGGAGCTAATAAGGCCAAAAAACAAGCAAAACAAGGCCTCTCAAACGAATTGTATACAAGATTCAACGTTTGAATGATCGGTGTAGTAATCGACATTGTCATCCGTTAAAAACGACGCTAGATACCCCCCTAATATATAACCTAAGTATCTAGCAACATGGAAAGCTGAAATAAAAACGGAGAAATCAATGGCTGGTGTTTTAGGAATGATCCTTGCTGGTGGTGAGGGTTCTCGCCTTCGTCCTCTTACGGAATCTCGCAGTAAGCCTGCTGTACCTTTTGGAGGCAGTTACCGCCTTATCGACTTCGCGCTTAATAATTTCATTAACGCGGACTTGATGAGAATTTATGTTCTTACTCAATTTAAATCCCAATCTCTCTATCAACACATGCGTAAAGGCTGGAACTTGACGGGGATTACCGACAGATTTATCGACCCAATTCCTGCGCAAATGCGTGACGGTAAACGATGGTATGAAGGCACAGCCGATGCTATCTACCAAAACGTTCGATTCATTGAACTGGCTAATCCAGAGCATGTTTGTATCTTTGGTTCTGACCATATCTATAAAATGGATATTCGTCAGATGTTGGACTTCCACAAACGTACCGAAGCTAAGCTGACGGTTTCAGCGCTGCGTATGCCATTGGCCGAGGCCTCTGAGTTTGGCGTTATCGAAGTGGATGAAAATGGCAAAATGATCGGCTTTGAAGAGAAGCCTGCAAACCCTAAATCGATTCCAGGCCACCCTGATATGGCGCTTGTGTCTATGGGTAACTACATTTTCGAAGCAGAGAGTTTGTGCAATGAACTTCGCATCGATGCGGAGAATGAAAGCTCCAGCCATGATTTCGGCAAAGACATCATTCCTAAGATGTTCCCTGAAGGTGAAGTCTATGTATATGACTTCTCGACGAACAAAATCAGCGGTGAGAAAGAGACCACCTATTGGCGCGATGTGGGTACTATTGATTCTTACTGGGCAGCTCATATGGATCTACTGCACGAAGACCCTGAGTTCTCGCTTTATAACCGTAAGTGGCCCCTACATACTTACTACCCGCCGTTGCCACCTGCGACGTTTGTCGATGCTGAGCATGAAAAAATCAAAGTGACAGACAGCTTAATTGCTGGTGGTAGTTACGTTCGTGGTTCTTCTATCTACAAATCGGTACTGGGCTTTAGAAGTAATATTGCTGCTGGTTCTGCAGTGAGTGAATCTGTTATTCTAGGTGACGTTAAGATTGGCGCGGGTTGTACCATCAAGCGCGCGATCATCGACAAAAATGTTGAAATTGCCCCTGGAACTGTGATCGGTGAGGATCTCGAGCTAGACGCGAAGCGTTTCCATGTGTCTCCAGGTGGCATTGTTGTCATCAAAAAAGGGACAAAAGTTGGATTCTAGAATGAGAAACATAGACGTATGGTTTCCAGTTTCAGAAGTTCAAGGGCTGATTAAAAGTGGAGGCTTGGCGGATGTCGCCAAGGCTCTGCCGAAAGCGCTTCAAGAACTTGGCAAGGAGGTAGCGATCACGCTACCAGGCTATCAGAAATTACCTAACAAGGATCAGTATGAGTTTGTGCTTGCCACTGAGCTAGAGCATTGGCCTCATACGCCTTATCAAGTCAAGAAAACCTACCTCGATGGGGTAGAAGTGTACGTGATCGAGTGCGATCGCTATTTTGACCGCCCAGAGCTTTATGCTGAGCATAACCGAGCGTACGCAGATAACGGTGAGCGTTTTGGCTTTTTCGCTGCTGCGAGCTTAGATGTGCTGCCAAAGCTTGGTATCAAACCTGCGGTTGTGCACGCTAACGACTGGCATACCGGTCTCATCCCATTTCTGCTCAAAACGCGTTATGCTGAAGACACACGCTTTAATGGCACGAAATCGGTGCTAACGGTTCACAACGCCATCTTTAAAGGCATCTTCTCTTACAGCCAGCTGGAAATCATTCCTGAGTTACATCTCTCTGGTATGGAGTTTCTGCAATATGGAGAAGGTTGGGTGAGTACGCTGCGTGCGGGTATAGCCTTTGCGGACAAAATCAACGCGGTTAGCCCAAATTATGCCGCTGAACTAGTAACGCCGCTGGGTTCTCATGGCCTTGTTGACGACTTTGTGCATCGCTCTAAGGATCTGCATGGCATCGTTAATGGTTGTGACTATTCCGAGTGGAACCCTAAGCATGACGAGTTTTTGCCGGCCAACTACAGTGATGAGCTAGAAAGCATGTTGTCTGGGAAGCTCGCTTCTAAGACATTACTTCAGCAAGAGTTAGGACTGCCTGAGCGCAACGTTCCTATGGTGGGCATGGTGTGTCGATTAACGCACCAAAAAGGCTTCCACTATATCCTGCCAATTTTGGACAAGTTCCTAAAGAATGATGTTCAGGTAGTGATTATCGGTACTGGTGAGCCACAAATCGCGTCTCATTTGAACGACCTAGCCGAAGAGTTTTCTGACAAGCTTAAGTTTGTCGAGGCATACAGCAACCGCTTTGCTCACTTAGTTGAGGCAGGCTCGGACTTTTTCTTGATGCCTTCGGAGTTTGAAGCGTGTGGTCTAAATCAAATTTACAGCATGGCTTATGGCACTTTGCCTATCGTGCGTAAGGTGGGCGGGCTTAAAGATACAGTCATTGATTTTGATGACGATCCTGTAAATGCAACAGGCTTTGGCTTTGATGAACCTTGCCACGATGCATTGCTGATTGTTTTGCAACGTGCACTGCTATTTTATCTGCAGCACCCTGAACAAATGCATGAAATGCAGCTACGTTCAATGCGTAAGGACTTTAGCTGGACTGAATCAGCGAAGGAATACATTAAGATGTATGACTTGGCACTGAGCCAGCAGTAAGCTCAATTTAAAAGCGGCAATCGCCGCTTTTTTTCATTTTTGGCTACACTTATTAATCATTTTTACCAAATTCATCGATAGTTTTTGCCTGTCGTCAGGCGAATTATGGTAACTTACTTCTAATTGCATCAAGAATATTGAGTACTATGTCAGAGAGTTTGCTGTTTCATAAAACGTATCAACACCCTACCAGTAACGAGTGGGTGGTTTTTGTGCATGGCGCAGGCGGTAGTTCAAATATCTGGTTCAAACAAATCCGTGCTTATCGTGAACACTTCAATTTGTTGTTTATCGACCTTCGTGGCCATGGTAAGTCGAATCAGTTTCTAAAAGACATCATGTCTAACAAGTACACCTTTAAAGAGGTGACGATGGACATTGTACGTGTGCTGGATCATTTGAAAATTCAGTCAGCACATTTTGTTGGCATGTCTTTAGGTACCATCATCGTTCGCAATATAGCGGAGCTCGCACACTCAAGAGTTCGCTCGATGGTGCTAGGTGGCGCTGTAACGCGTTTTAACACTCGTTCGCAGATCTTGGTGAAGATAGGCAACTGGAGTAAGCACATGATTCCTTACATGTGGCTATACAGCCTATTTGCTTACATTGTGATGCCGCAGCCGGGTCAAAAAGAATCTCGTCACTTATTCGTCCGTGAAGCGAAGAAGTTGTGTCAGAAAGAGTTTAAGCGCTGGTATCAACTGACAACAGAAGTGAACCCGCTTAATCGCTACTTCAAAGATCGTGAGTTGCCGATCCCGACTTTGTATTTGATGGGTGATAAAGATTATATGTTCATTAAGCCGGTCAAAGAGATGGTGGCTGAACATAAATCCAGCCGACTTTTAGAGATTAAAGACTGTGGTCATGTGTGCAATGTTGAAAGGCCAGATGAGTTTAATAAACACTCGATAGATTTCATCAAGTCAGTGGCATCTTAATCTGCTTTGGAGTTTGACAGTTCCAGCAAACCTCAAACTGCCCTTCATTGAGTTCGTCACATGCAAAACAATGCCAATCAGCGTGATTGGCATGTTGAGTTTTTAACTGCCACTGCTTGATAATGGCTTTTGCCATCATTGATTGTTCGATATCGAACAGCCAAACATAAGGCAGTGAACTTTCGTCAAAAGGCACTTCACCTCTTAGCCCAAATACTCCCTCACCGCGTACTTCACAGTGGATACCCTCTGAAGTCAGTTGTTGCTGCACGATGTGAGTCTCTGGTGGGTTATTACCGATAAAAATCTTCATCTATTCTTGTACCTGTGGCGAACGAGAAAGTCGAGCCATGATCCATTTAGCAATGAGCGGGAACAAACCAAGTAGCGCAAAGGAAGCCAATACTGTCGGCGACACTATGCCAGATAGACTATCAATGTTGGCAAGTTGCGTACCAGCGTTTAGATACACCGCAGTACCAGGTAGCATGCCTAGCTGACTCACCAGGTAGTACTTTGATGCACGGATTGGTGTTAGACCCATTAATAGGTTGATCAAAAAGAATGGGAATACTGGGATGAGTCTGAGTGAGAATAGGTAAAAGGCACCATCTTTCTCCACACCTTTATTAATGGTATCGAGCTTTGAACCAAACTTACTTTGCACCCAATCGCGAAGCAAAAATCGACTGCTCAAAAATGCCAGTGTTGCCCCAATGGTACTTGCGAATGAAACCAGTAATAAACTCGTCCAAAACCCGAATAGAGCAGCACCGAGCAAGGTAACGACTGCTGCTCCTGGAATGGAAAACGCGGTGATTGCGATGTAGGCAAAAAAGTAGGTAAGTGCCGCAGTA
This sequence comes from Vibrio sp. CB1-5, assembly GCF_059412285.1. NCBI lineage: Bacteria > Pseudomonadati > Pseudomonadota > Gammaproteobacteria > Vibrionales > Vibrionaceae > Vibrio > Vibrio sp. CB1-5. The sequence continues at coordinate 77,311 of NZ_JBJHPB010000007.1, forward strand.
ACAAAATTCGCATCGATGTACTCAGCAAGTGCGGCTTGCTGCGCTTTGGCGTTCTCGAGCGTAAGATGCTGACCAAAATTAACGCCTAAAAATATGATGATGGCAACCAGTACTAACCCAAGTATTAGCTTCTTGCTCATGACGATATCCTTTGTAATGTCTCAGTATTAGTGTAGTAGAAAGGGCAGGCGAGCTTTTCCTTTCATCTAATACGAAAAAAATCAGCCATAAGGCTGATTTTTTATTGGGAAAACCAAGGGTTAGTTGATTAAGCTAGCAAGCTCTTCTCGTTTGGTTTGTGGTATCACAGACCAGTGAGTGCCGTTGATGGCACCTTCTAGAGCCCATAGCAACTCAAGTCCAACTGAACTTGAATGGGTTCTTTGAATGGCTTTGAATGCCTCAACAGAACCGTGCTGCTGCAAATCGCACACAGATTCGATGCCGGCTTTCTTAAGCATACGCTCAGTCGCCAGTCGCAAATTAGGAAGATCTTTTAATCGGTTTGGCTTCGTCTCTGACTGTTGCTCTTTTTCAGTTTTTGCAAACGCGAGCGCTTGTTTAGCATGAGTCAAGATAGCGTCTTGATCTTGCCAACAATCGTCTGGTAGCGCGAAGTACTTAGTTACCACGGGAAATCCACGCTTTTTATAAACGTATGGTTTGTAACCTAGCTTTTTAAAGGTGGAAATGGTCTGATGGTCAGTTCTGATATGTAATTTGTTATTTACTGCCAATGCAAACATCGTATCATCTACGAAGATGCCAAATCCGCCGAACATGGATCGAGACTTTACTCTTCCAAGCTGAGCGAACAACTGCATTGAATCTTTTAGTATAGGATTGTCCATGCTTATTCTTTTCTCGGTGTTATTGATTGTGTCACCAAAATCAGGTCCGAGAGTATAGCAAACGGGTGTCAGAGCTCTGTTAAGCCGCCGCTATAACTGAGTCTTTTCCCTTGCCATCGGCAACCCCGCTACCTATCAATAAAATTGGTTTAGGCCGGAGGCTTTGCGTCCCACCTTTTCAGATGGTTTGCCCTGTGCGTGACACATATAGCATATAGGAAAACTATGTAAGTGATTGATTGTAGATTTTTGGAAATGTGATCTTGGTTCAAATAATGTTTGGTTATTTGTGCCTCAAGGTGAATAAAAAAATTGACATAAGCAGTGGAAAAGTTTGAATGGAGATCAAAAAAAAGTGCCGAAATCGGCACTTTTGTCAGCGTTAGGTTAGGGCTTTGACAGAGTCACGATCTACAATTTCTGGGTGCATTTCGAAAATGCGTTTTTCGTGACCTTTATCTTTGATTCGTTCTAGTAGAATCTCAAAGGCATTTTTACCAACACGTCGCTTCGGTTGGTGCACTGTTGTCAGCGGTGGCGAAAAGTATTCAGCCAGTTCAATATTGTCATAACCGATAACAGAGATATCTTCAGGTACGCGCACACCAAGCTGTTGCAGGCGACTCATCAATCCAAATGCCATTGTGTCATTAAAACAGAATACGGCCGTTGGTCTCTCTTCCATTGCAGCGATGCGGTTAGCAGCGATAACCGCAGTATCACATTCAAAGTTACCTTCTAGAATGCGATCTTCTTTCATCTCTATGCCTGCTTCCGCTAGCGCGCGTTTGTAGCCGATGATGCGTTCTTGGCATACCGCTTTTTCTAGGTGACCACTTAGGCAAGCAATGTCAGTATGACCTTTCTCAATCAGGAACTTAGTCGCTAGATAGCCACCTTCCTCTGAGTTATCGATGATCTTATCGGCTTGAGAGCTCTCTGGACCCCAATCCATGATCACTTTTGGAATGTCGGCGTGACGGTCAAGCATCTCAAGAAGCTCTTCAGTCAAGTCAGAACACATTACCAAAATGCCATCTACGCGTTTTTCCGCTAGCATTCGGATGTAGTCGCGCTGCTTCTCGTAAACACCACCTGTGTTACACAGAATCAGGGTATAACCTTGGCGGTAGCAGTAACTTTCTACACCATCGATCACTTCTGAGAAGAATAAGTTTGTCGATTGGGTAACCAACATACCAATGGTTTTAGTCGAGTTACATTTCAAACTACGAGCAACAGCACTAGGCGCATAGTTAAGTTCATCGACGGCAGCCATCACTTTTTCTTGTGTTGCTTCTGCAACAAAGCGAGTTTTATTAATTACGTGGGATACTGTGGTCGTGGAAACGCCAGCAAGTCGGGCGACATCTTTAATGGTTGCCATAGTGATATCCTATAAGTCGCGGCTTATTGAATTAGTGAGTAAACGTTTGTGCCGCTTTAATTTTAGTGGTTCCAGCGCTTTTGTGAATAAACGGATGCAAAAGCGGAAACCGGCAAGTGTATGCAAGCCTAAGTAGAATCGACAAATTGAGCTCAAAGCTCAATATTGACACCTAAGTGGAGGTGACTTTCTGTAATACCAATGGGCGATTGCATTTAAACGGCGGATTGTAGTCGCAGCTTAGTGAGCTGGCAATCATTTATCCCACAAATTTATAACTAAGGCGCAAAATTGACTCAGATGACTGAAAACCATGTTTGCACCTTTAGTGTGTGTTGCGCCTATTCGTTGAAATCGTAGTTAGTCGTTTTCATCCGTAAGGTAGGTCAGGTCTAACTGACAGAAGGCGTGTAAGAGGAGAGCAGCAGCAGAGTAGAAACCAAATTCATCAAACTGTTGGCACTTCTTAACAAACTGAGGTAACCAACTCATTAGATGAGTATTGATGAAGTCCGCTTGTTCGTGCAGTGCATCATTCATATGTGTGTCGTTTTCCAACTCGTTCGAACGGATGATGAGGTTACCTAAAAAATCGAGTTCGATGGCAAGGTGGTCCGCAGGCTCATTGAGATCTTTATTTACCGCGATACCGTGCTCGGCGAGCAGATCTGCCATATCTTGTGCAGGCTGGTCATTGAGTAGGCCAGAAGTGCCAATGTACATTGAGGCATAAGGCAGTGCGCCATATTTGTCGGTCTTCAAAAACAGATCACAAAAATCGGCAGAGAGTTCCAACTGAGCATCTTCACGTATTTGTAATCTATTGAGCGAATCAGTGAAGGTTTTTATTGGCTCCGACAGCGATGGGTTTTCGCCAAGGCCAGTTAGAAACGAACGTATTTCAGGGCTGTGATATTTGCTGAGCTCATCGTCCGTCAGCTCAGCCGCAAACAAGCTCGATAGCCACCAATAGATTTCCGCACGTTGCTCATTAAATGCTTTGATTTCTTGCATTTGTATAGTCTCCAAAAATGATACTTCTATTTTAGCCAATAAAGATGAATAGCAATAACGTGTACTATGAATAAATGAGTTAAATTATTAAAAAATATGAAAAGCAGGTCTTTGTCAGATATTTGCGTATTTTCATTTCTGTTGCATATGCCGTTTGAAGGTTTTGGTTGTTTTGAATCAAAAAAAAGTAGGTTTGTGCCGTTCTCTGCTGTCGTGGACTAGAATTGTGAATGTTTATGAATAGAATGGCCTTGTCATTACAGATTGAGATAGTACAGATATGAAATATCACGTTTTGGTTGTAGAAGATGACGTAGTCACTCGCAGTAAGCTCGCTGGCTATTTCGAAAATGAAGGTTATCTAGTTAGTGAAGCCCAAGATGGCAACGAAATGCGTCAGGTGCTTCAAGAGTCGAGTATTGACTTAGTTATGCTTGATATCAATCTTCCGAAAGAAGATGGCCTAATGCTGACCAGAGAACTGAGAAGTCAGTCTGATATTGGCATTATTCTAGTAACAGGTCGCACTGACAGCATCGATAAAATCGTTGGCCTTGAGATGGGGGCGGATGATTACGTCACTAAGCCGTTTGAGCTGCGTGAGCTGTTGGTGAGAGTAAAGAACCTGTTGTGGCGTATTTCGCTTGCGCGCAAGCAGCCAGTGTTGGAATCATCGACTCAAAGTGAGCATGTTATTCACTTTGGCGAGTGGGCGTTTGATAAGCAGCGCCGATCGCTGAGTAACAATGGTGATCCTGTGAAACTGACCAAGGCGGAATATGAGCTGTTGGTTGCGCTATCCACTTATCCGAATCAAGTGCTGAGCCGTGAACGGATCTTGAATATGATCAGCCATCGAGTTGATGCGCCAAATGATCGAACGATTGATGTATTAATTCGTCGCATGAGAGCGAAAATGGAAATGGATCCTAAGAATCCTCAGATTTTTATTACTGTTCATGGTGAAGGGTATATGTTCGCTGGCGACTAACATCATTAGACAGTTTACATTACGTATTAGCTCCAGTTACCAAAAAGGTGACTGGAGCTTTTTTATGGGAGCAAGCTTGCTTTTAACTTTCTAAGCTTACTCATTTGTCGAGGGGCTCTTATCGCTCTCGGACTCATCACTTGGCGCAAGCTGTTGTTCAATTTGTTGCTGCTCTAATTGCGCGGGCTCCGCTGACTCAGTTTCAAATTCAGAAACCGAAAATGACAAATCTTGCATGCTCTCATTAGCAACCCAATCTCGAAGGCGCTGCCACAGCTGACCTAAAGTTTCATGCCAATAACGCTCTGTCTGCTCAAGATAACGAGCTTGAGGTGTGTAGCGACTCCAAGCCTGCTCTACGTCCTCTTGAGCCAAAAAGTTTGTAGGCGCTGGATAAGGGTTAAGGCCAGCAGCCTCAAACTCATACATTGCTCGCTGCATATGACTGGCTGATGTCACCAAAACCAGCTTTTTGCTTTGTACAAACGCCGAAGCTTGACGCGCTTCTTCCCAAGTGTCTTTTGCAGCTTCAAGCAAAATGATGTCGGGTTTTGACACGCCAAGAGCGAGTGCCACTTTCGCCATGACTCTGGCATGACTGACATTGGTACCACCGGCATAGCCAGATAAAATCAGTTTACTTCCCGGATACATGCGCATGACACGAATGCCCTCGGTCAAGCGCATCAGTGAGGTACGAGATAACTCTGAAGTTGGAGGAATATCGTCATCGACCACGTGGCCGCCGCCAAGCACCATTACGTAATCAATGGACTCTTTAATCGGTAAAAAGGCGCTGTATTGACGCTCTAGCGGCATCAATAAACGGCTAGAGAGCGGCTGGAATGCAATAAGAAATGTCCCACACAGCGATACGAGAACCAACAAGCTGCCAAACTTACGTCTTGCGGTAAACATGATAAGAAGCAATCCCAAGAAACCAAGGATTAGCATAGCGGGCAAAGGCATTAGTAATGCAGACACCAGCTTTTTCAGCTCAAACATAGAATAATAGTCCGAAAAAACACCACTTAACGCTAAAAAAGGGACTTGCCCCTTTATTCCTGTCACTTATATGACAGAATAGCTGTACGACTGGTTATCTTAACTCAATAAATCGTGATGCAAGACCGTAATTTCGACGATATCGCCCACAAATTTGCAAAAAATATTTACGGCTCCGAGAAGGGAGAAATCCGCCAAACTATTGTTTGGGAAGATTTAACTCAAGCTCTTGCCGAGCTGGATGATACTAAAAAAACACTCAAAGTATTAGATGCTGGTGGTGGATTAGGTCAAGTTTCGCAGCGTATCGCTGAGCGCGGGCACCATATCACCTTGTGTGACCTTTCTTCTGAAATGCTTAAGTTAGCTAAAGCAGAGGTTGAAAAAAACGGGCTACTCTCGCAATATCACTGGATCCACAGTCCAGTACAACGTATTGCGGAGCACATGGAACAGCAAGTTGATCTCACTTTGTTCCATGCAGTGATGGAGTGGTTGGCCGATCCAAGACCAGCCCTCGAAGCAGTATTACAACAAGTGAAACCTGGCGGTATCGCTTCTGTCATGTTTTACAATCATCATGGATTGGTATTTAAGAATGTCATTTGCGGCAATATTCCTCATGTATTAGATGGAATGCCGCATAGAAAAAGATTTAAGCTTCAACCGCAAAAAGGGTTGAAGCCAGAGGACGTGTATCAGTGGATTGAAGAAGCCGGGTTTGAAATATGTGGCAAATCTGGCATTCGTTCATTCAGTGATTACATTGGCAATATGCAGTACATGGGAGATTACACCGCTGAAGATGTTCTAAAACTGGAACAACAGCTGTGTCGCCAAGAGCCTTATCTCTCCATGGGTCGATACATACATGTATGGGCTAGGAAAAAACAATAACAGGAAAGACCATGAGTGATAACACTCTAAATGCTGATGACCGACCGATAGACGAGCTAGTCGGATGGGTAAAACAGCATGATTTTGCGTTGAATCTTTCCACTGAACGGTTGGCATTCCTCATCTCCATTGCGGTGTTGAGTAATGAAAGATTTGATGAAGAACTGGGCGAGGGCGAGTTGCATGATGCATTTAAGATCGTCACCGGGCAGTTTGAGCAAACAGGCGAAGCCACGGCGTTTCGTGCGAACAATGCGATTAATGAACTGGTCAAGCAGCGCCTATTAAGCCGCTTTACCAGTGAAGTCAACGATGGGGCGAGCATTTACAGGCTCAGCCCTCTTGCCATCGGTATCACCGATTACTACGTCAGACATCGCGAATTCTCCAAGTTACGACTCTCTATCCAGCTTTCAATGGTGGCAGGTGAGATGGCAAAAGCCATTGAAGCTGCGCAAGAAGGCGGGACGGTTGCCCATTGGCGCAAGAATGTATTTGGCGTGTTGAAATACTCCGTTGGCGAGATTTTCGACCAGATCGATCTTAACCAGCGTGTAATGGATGAACAGCAGCAGTCGGTGAAACTTCAGATTGCGGAGCTGCTAAATAAAGATTGGCGCGATGCGATCAACAACTGTGAGACTCTGCTTTCAGAAACCTCAGCAACGCTGCGCGAGCTGCAAGATACCTTGCAAGCGGCGGGTGATGAGCTGCAAACCCAGATTTTAGACATTCAAGAAATCGTCTATGGCGATGATGAACTCGAGTTCGTGGGTGAAGCGCTATTTGGCTTGCAGATGAAACTTGATCGCATCATTAGCTGGGGCCAGCAAGCGATTGACTTGTGGATCGGTTATGACCGCCACGTGCATAAGTTTATTCGTACTGCGATCGATATGGATCAAAATCGCGCCTTTAGCCAAAGGCTGCGCCAATCGGTTACAGACTATTTTGATGCTCCTTGGTATCTCACTTACGCCGATGCCGAGAAGCTCACCGATCTTCGTGACGAAGCCCTTGTACTTCGCAATGCAGAAGTGACCGGTGCGGTGCCACTTGAAGTGGAATACGAAGAATTTGAACAAGTAAATGATGAGCTCGCTGAGCGCATTGGAGACATGCTGAAAGGTCATAAAGAACAAGGCACTCCAATCGATCTTGGCTTGGTGCTACGCGATTACCTCGCGTCACACCCACATACTCACCATTTTGATCTCGCAAGAATTGTTGTAGACCAAGCCGTTCGATTGGGTTACTCCCAGTCCGATTACTCGGCTATTCAGCCAGACTGGCAAGCTATCAACGATTTTGGCGCAAAGGTACAAGCAAATGTCATCGACAAATATTGACGAATACATGCCAGAGAAGCTGGCAAAAGCGATCACCAACCCGCTGTTCCCTGCATTGGATAGTGCACTGCGCGCGGGAAGGCACATTTCATCTGAAGACCTAGATAATCACGCACTACTTTGTGATTTTGAGGTTGAGCTGGCGAGCTTCTATCAGCGCTACAACACCGAGTTGGTGAAAGCGCCGGAAGGCTTTTTCTATCTGCGCCCGCGCTCGACGACGTTGATTGGTCGAAGCGTGCTGTCAGAACTTGATATGCTGGTGGGTAAGGTGCTGTGTTTCCTATACCTAAGCCCAGAGCGTCTTGCACATGAAGGCATTTTTACTAACCAAGAGCTTTATGAAGAAATCCTAGCGCTAGCCGATGAAAAGAAGCTGATGCGCCTAGTGACTAACCGTGCAACGGGTTCAGATCTCGACAAAGAAAAGCTGTTTGAAAAAGTACGTACGTCACTGCGTCGTTTACGTCGCTTAGGTATGACAATCTCAATTGGCGATACCGACAAATTCCGCATCAGTGAAGCGGTGTTCCGCTTTGGTGCTGATGTTCGTGTTGGTGATGATATGCGTGATGCACAGCTTCGTCTCATCCGTGACGGTGAAGCTGTGGTGCATACACAAGCTCCCTCGCAAGGCAGCTTGATCCCAACAGATGAAGGCAGCGACTCAGTTGAGTCAAATGATAACGATACAAAGAACAATCAACAGGAGGCTGAAGCATGATTGAAAGAGGTAAGTATCAATCGATGACGATGGTCAACTGGAACGGCTTCTTTGCTCGTACCTTTGACATCGACAGTCTAGTGACCACACTTTCTGGTGGTAATGGTGCGGGTAAATCTACCACCATGGCCTCGTTCATTACGGCATTGATTCCAGACCAAAGCCTGCTGCACTTTAGAAACACTACGGAAGCGGGGAGCTCTCAGGCGTCTCGCGACAAAGGTTTGTACGGTAAGCTGCAGCCAGGTACGTGTTACTCTGCTCTGGATGTGGTGAACTCGCGTAACCAACGCGTTTTGTTCGTCGTTAAGCTACAACAAGTGGCGGGTCGTGATAAAAAAGTAGATATTAAGCCATTTATTGTTCAGGGCTTGCCAAGCAACGTAAAACCCACCGATATTTTGATTGAAGCGGTATCGGATAACCACGCTCGCGTGCGTCCAATCAATGAAGTGAAAGATGCGGTAAGCGCAATGGAAGGCGTCCATTTTAAAGCCTTCAACTCGATTGTGGATTACCACGCGCAAATGTTTGAGTTTGGTGTGCTACCGAAGAAACTGCGTAACAGCAGCGATCGCTCTAAGTTCTATCGCCTAATTGAAGCCTCACTTTATGGTGGTATCTCGAGTGCGATTACCCGTTCGCTTCGTGATTACCTTCTGCCACAAAATGGCGGTGTTAAGAAAGCGTTCCAAGACATGGAATCCGCTCTGCGCGAAAACCGTTTAACGCTAGAAGCGATCAAGACCACTCAAGCTGACCGTGATCTGTTTAAGCATTTGATCACCGAGTCGACTAACTACGTAGCAGCCGACTACATGCGCCATGCCAACGAGCGTCGCAATAAGCTTGAGACAACGATGAAGCTTCGTGGCGAGCTGTTTGGATCTCGTCAAACGCTTATCGCACAAAACGAACTACTCAACAAAGTTCAGCAAGAATTGACGCTGTTGGTTGAGAATGAATCAGGTCTAGAGCAAGACCATCAAGCGGCGCAAGACCACCTGTTATTAGTACAAAACGCCCTTCGTCAGCAAGAGAAGATTGAGCGTTACCAAGAAGATCTTGAAGAGCTAAATGAGCGTCTTGAAGAGCAGATGATGGTTGTGGAAGAAGCGAGTGAGCGTAAGCTTGCCGCTGAAGAGCAGGCAACATTTGCTGAAGAAGAGGTGGATAGCCTCAAGACTCAGCTCGCTGATTACCAGCAAGCGCTGGATGTGCAGCAAACACGAGCACTGCAATATCAGCAAGCGGTACAAGCCCTTGAGAAAGCGCGTAACCTGCTTGAGAACGAGTCACTGAATCAAGATGGCGTAGCTGAAACGCTGAGCCAGCTGAAATCGCAAGAATCACAAAGCACAACGGAGCTTCTTGAGCTGAAACACCGCCTTGATATGTCATCGGCCGCCGCCCAGCAGTTTGAACAGGCGCTGTCGCTGGTTAAGCAGATTGCAGGTGACGTTGCCCGCAATGAAGCGAGTCAAGTTGCGAAGGCCGCAATCAAGCAAGCGGATGAGCATCGTCAGCTATTGAAAAATGAATCTCAGCTTCGCGCTCAATATCGTGAGCTTGAGAAAAACATTGAGCGCCAACAGCAAGCACAGAAGCTGGCAGGCGATCTAGGTGATGCGGGAATCCGTGTGGATAGTGAAGCTGATCTAGAAATGGAAGCGGAGAGCCAACGTGAGCGCGTACTTGAATGCGAGCAGCAGTTGGAAGCTCTTCGTGAAGCATCTGGCGACATCAAACAGCGCGAACAAGAGTTTGTCTCTGAAATCAGCAAGCTAGAGTGCTACGCGCCGAAGTGGATCAAATCCTTTAATGCACTAGAAGATCTTCGTGAGCAGAGTGGCATGGAGCTGGTGGATCGCGCAGACGTTATTAGCTCAATGCAAGCTACGAACGACAATGAGCGTAAGACCTCTTTCGAGCGCGACTCGCTGGCGAAACGCCGTGAAGAGCTAGAACTTGAGATTGAACGCCTTGCCTCACCGGGTGGTTCAAACGATCCACGCTTGAAAGGTCTTGCGGATACGCTGGGCGGTGTTCTGCTGTCTGAAATTTACGATGATATCACCATCGATGATGCGCCTTACTTCAGTGCGATGTATGGCCCAGCGCGTCATGCTATCGTGGTATCAAACCTAGACGGCATTAAAGAAAAGCTGGTTGAGCTTGATGATTGTCCAGAAGATCTTTACATCATTGAAGGCGACATCGATGCCTTTGATGACAGCTCGTTCGACGCGGATGAGCTTGATGGTGCGGTCTGCGTTCAGCTTAATGAACGTCAATTGCGTTACTCTCGTCTCCCTAAGATCCCTCTGTTTGGCCGTGCGGCACGTGAACAGCGTTTAGAGCTGCTTCGTGAGCAACGTGAAGAAACTGTAGAAAAGCACGCGAAAGCGGCGTTTGATGCGCAAAAATTGCAGCGCCTATATCAAGCGTTCAATGCGTTCGCAGCAGAGCACATGCAGCTGGCGTTTGAAGCCGATCCTGAAGTGGAACTGGCGCGTTTACGCGAGCTTCGTAGCCAAGTAGCACGTGAGCTTAATGACAACAAACAGCGCGAGCAACAAGCGACTGCGCAGCTGTCGAAATCTAAGCAGTGCGTGACCTTGCTAGATCGTCTATCTATCAGCGCCAACGTACTCTTCGATGAAACTCTAGTAGAGCGTCATCAAGAACTTCAATCTCAAATTGAAGATCTCAACGGAGCTAAGAGCTACATTCAGCAGCACGGTGCGAAAGCCGAGAAACTGGCTGAAGTAGTCAATGTGCTAGACAGCGATCCGGAGCAATTTGATGCGCTGACGAGCCAATACCAAAATGCCGATAAAGCTCTGCAAACGCTAAAAGCGCAGATCTTTGCCGTTGCGGATCTTTCCGAGCGTCGTCCTTATTTTGCCTATGCTGACTCAATGGACATGCTGAACCAAAGCAGCGAATTGAGCGAGCAACTTAAAGCGAAACTGGTGCAAGCAGAAGCAACACGCGCACGATTACGTGAAGGGTTCAAGCAGGTTCAAGAGCAAGCGAACCAGTACAACCAAGTATTGGCGTCACTTAAGAGCTCGCATCAAGCTAAGTTAGAGACGGTTCAAGAGTTCAAGGCCGAGCTTCAAGAGTATGGCATTGTCCCTGACGAATCAGCACTTGAGCGTGCAGAGAAGCGTCGTGATGAGCTACACCTAGCACTGCAAACTTCTCGCACTCGCAAGTCTGAATACGAGAAGACGATGACGTCGACAGAGCTTGAGATGAAAGGTCTGGCTAAGCGTCTTAAGAAGGTACAAAAAGAGTATATTGAGCTGCGCACCTATGTGGTTGCCGCGAAAGCCGGTTGGTGTAGCGTACTTCGTCTAGCGAAAGCGAATGATGTTGAGCGCCGCCTGCATAAGCGCGAACTGGCGTATATGAGTGCCGGTGAGCTTCGCTCTATGTCGGATAAATCTTTGGGTGCACTGCGTCTTGCTGTGGCGGATAACGAAGATCTTCGTGATTCACTTCGTCAGTCTGAAGATACCTCGAAGCCAGAGCGTAAAGTTCTGTTCTACATCGCTGTTTACCAGCACCTTCGTGAGCGTATCCGTCAAGACATCATCCGTACTGACGATCCGGTCGAAGCGATTGAAGAGATGGAAGTGGAGTTGGCGCGTCTGACCGAAGAGCTCACTCAACGTGAAAACCGTCTTGCGATCAGCTCAGAGTCGGTGTCGAGCATCATCAAGAAGACCATTCAACGTGAACAGAACCGTATTCGTATGCTTAACCAAGGCCTGTCGAATATTCACTTCGGTCAGGTTAAAGGCGTTCGTCTGAATGTGAAGATCCGTGAAAGTCATGAGCAGTTGCTGGTGGCGCTAACGGGTGAGCATAAAGATCTGTTTGAGACTTCGCGTTATACCTTCTCGGAAGCGATGGCTAAGCTATTCCAGCGCGTCAATCCGCATATTGATATGGGTCAGCGCTCGCCACAAGTATTGGGTGAAGAGCTGCTTGATTATCGTAACTACTTAGAGCTAAGCGTCGAAGTAAATCGTGGCTCTGATGGTTGGTTACAAGCAGAATCCGGCGCGCTATCGACAGGTGAAGCGATTGGTACCGGCCAGTCAATTCTATTGATGGTGGTACAAAGCTGGGAAGAAGAGTCGCGCCGTCTGCGCAGTAAAGATATTCTACCGTGTCGTCTATTGTTCCTCGATGAGGCAGCACGTCTGGATGCTAAGTCGATTGCGACCTTGTTTGAGCTCTGTGACCGTCAGGGTATGCAGCTATTGATTGCAGCACCTGAGAACATCAGCCCAGAAAAAGGCACTACCTATAAGCTTGTGCGTAAGGTATTTAAAGACCACGAGCATGTTCACGTAGTGGGTCTGCGTGGCTTTGGTGAGAACAAGCGATTGGAAGAAGCTGAACAGCTCGTTGAGCAAGCAACGGTCTAGTGATCAAATGCTAATTTATTAAGTAAAATCCGATATTGGTTTCCAGTATCGGATTTTTTGTTTCTGATCGTGAAATAATATTGGGGAGTACTCTATCAGCGGATATCTGTGGTTAAGAGGCTTGGTTTTCTACTTTATTCAAAAGGTCGCCTTTGACGATCTCTAGCGCTTCTAAAGCAACTTTCGGGTCGATCTCGTTGCTTTCTAGCAGGAAAATCAGATCCACCGCGAGTTTAATTTCTTCTGGTGCGCCATCCAAGCCTGTTTCATTGCCCGTTTCATTCGACATTAGATAAATTTCATCCTTTGATTGATCGTGTATTGAATTTGGTTCATGGCGCTGCGGCACCGCTGCAGTCTTTGCTCCGTCTCAATGAGTGCTTGCTCATCATGCTGGTTCTGTTCTTTGTCGCGAACTAACTGACAAAGTTTTTGCTCCCAAACCTTATGCTGGGCAAGTGACGCTTTAAGTTCAGCCAGTGATTTCAGTTGGGTGGAATCTTGCTTAATGCTAGGAGGCGTTGCTAGTACTCGTTCGAGCGCTTCTAACTGGCATGAAAACTTTTCAACCAATGTATCAGACGTACTTTGGCTTGCTGAAGTCTGGCTAAGCGCAACAATTTTATTCAGTAAGGACTCTGTTTCAATGACGCAAGGCAGGGTTCGAAACCCACTGGATTGAAATAGGTGCTCATCAAACAGCCTTACTTTTATTTGCTGCGTTGATTCATCAAACGCTTTGGCTTTTTGCTTTAGGGACTGTAATCGTGACTTGAGTTGTTCGAGTTTCATCCGCTGTATACTCTAATGCCTTGACCTATAGCCATGCGTCATAGGCAAGCTTGATGGCTAGGATACTCACTACTGTTACAAAAATAGGCCTAATAAACTTAGCACCAAATCGAATCGCTGAGTGAGCGCCAATATACGCTCCAGCCATCAAACAGACACCCATCGTTAGACCAAGTACCCAGTTAATATGGCCAAGCACCGCGAAGGTGATAAGCGAGGTAAAGTTACTAGTGAAGTTCATCGCTTTAGATAGACCAGAAGCCAGCAAAATGTTTAGACGGTATAGAGCCATTGAACTTACTGTCCAAAACGCCCCAGTGCCCGGTCCTGCTACACCGTCATAAAAGCCAAGCGATAGTCCTTGAAGATATTGCTTGCGGTTAAATTTAGGGCATCCAACGTTAACTTTGCTGTTTTCCCCCTGAGGAGGGCGATGGAATACGGTGTAAAGCGCTGCGGCTAGAATCACTAGCGGTAGTACTTTTTCAAGCCATTCGGTGCTGATCATATCGACGACAAGCGTGCCGAGCGTGGCACCAACTAATGTTGCGACAAAAGCTCGACGCCAACATTCAGGCTTAAACAGTCTTTTTCGATAATAGGTAAAGGCTGCCGTTGATGAAGCAAAGGTTGCAGCAAGTTTGTTAGTGCCAAGAGCAATGTGAGGAGGCAGCCCCAATGACAGTAGTGCTGGCACGGTCAACATACCACCACCGCCGGCAACGGCATCAATAAAGCCCGCAGCGAAAGCCACGATTGCCAAGATAACCAACATACTTGGTTCGATAAATTCCATCGAGACGAATGACCCTTAGTATTCTATTGTTCTTTTAAATGGGGGTAGGGAATCAAGCAAAGATTTGCCATACCTTTTAGTGACGATTCGCCTATCTAGAATGTAGAGAGTTCCACAGTCCCTTTCTTTCCTCAGCAAACGGCCCGCCGATTGTATCAGTTTTTTACTCGCTTCTGGAACCGTAATCTGGAGAAATGCATTGCCCCCTTTACTCTCGATGTATTCCGCGTGTGCTTGCTCAATCGGTGAGGTTGGAACCCCAAAAGGGATTTTGGTAATCACCAAGTTCTCAAGCAGTTCACCGGGCAAATCCAACCCTTCTGAAAAGCTGCCAGTTCCAAAAAGAACGCTGGTTTTGCCACCTTGGGTGAGGGTTTTATGTTTATTTAGGATTTCTGAGCGTGATTTTTCGCCTTGAATCTGCAAATACCAGCCTTTGAGCGCAAACTTCGTTCTTAGCTCATCCGCTACTTTGTTCATTTGCCAATAAGAAGAGAAAAGCACCAGATTGCTCTTGTCGGGCTCAATAATGCTAGGGATTTTCTCGATAAGCTCATCAGTAAATTGAGGAGCCTGTGGCTCATTCTTCATTTTAGGCACGATGAGTTCGGCTTGTTCCGCGTAATTAAACGGTGAAGCTAGGGCCAAGAACTGCACGCCATCCTCCTCTTTTTGGCTGATACCTGCTTGGTGACAGAAAAAAGAGAAAGAGTTGAGCGCACGCATCGTTGCCGAAACAAGTACGGCACCGATACAACGGGACCAAAGCTGTTGATCTAACTGCCAGCCCACCTCAAGCGGAGCAACGCTCACGAGATGGTCGCCTTCACGCTCTTTGCTTTTCTCAATCCATCTAGCAAGGGGCGCACCTTTCTCTTTTTGTGGCTCCGCCATGAGGCGCCAAACGGCCGCAAGGTTGTCAAATCTCTGGATATAAAAGCCGAGTTCGGCCAAGGCAGGCTCTGCGAGTTTTGCGCTGATTTCGCCATCTTTAAGACGTTCAGAGATAAGGTCAGCAATCTTTGCCGACGCCTGAGCCCCTTTTTGAGAGTACTGCTTAAGGGTTTTGGACTGCTCTTCCAGCCATGAAGGCAATTCACCGTTTTCAAATCGGCAGCTGTCTTCTTCAAATGGGAGTCCACTGCAATAGCTGTTCACTTCACCTAAGAGTGGAATCAGTTGCTGTATGGAATCTTGCAGTTCATTACGAAAGCGACTGACACGCTTCTCATCCGCCATACCTGAAAACTTGCTCGCGGACTGATTAAGTCGCTCTAACCAACTACAAACACCTTTTAGAGCCGCCGATGCGGACGCATGATCTCTCGCTACATGCGGCAGGTGATGCGCTTCATCAAAGATGAAGATGGTGTTTTCTGGCTCGGGAAGAATGACACCGCCACCAAGGTCGGCGTCTGCCATCACTAAGCTGTGATTAGCGATAATGACGTCATTTTTATCCAGCTCTGAACGTGCCTTAGAAAACGGGCAGCCGCGATGAGCGGGAAGGCTGTTATTGCAACTGTGCTTTTCACTCACAATCGTCTGCCAGATAGCATCATCGATTGGCTTTGGCCAAGAGTCCCTGTCTCCATCCCATTTACCTTGAGCTAACTTCTCGTACATGAGCTGCAATTGAGCGATATCGGCCGCTTTGGGTTTGGCTTCAAGCATTGCCATTTGTCCGCCATCTGCGCCACACGCGACGGCCAGTTTCTCGGCGCAGCAGTAACGCTGTCTGCCTTTGGCAATAATAAAGGAGAAGTCTTGATCTGTAATTCGGCGAAACAGCGGTAAATCTTTGTTCAGTAGCTGCTCTTGAAGAGCAACGGTCGCGGTAGAAATCACGACTTTGCGATTGTTTTGCACCGCTACAGGAATGGTTGCCATCAAATAAGAAAGACTTTTGCCGATTCCCGTTCCTGCTTCTGCCACGATCATGCGTGTGGACTTGTGATATTGGCCACATAGTGTTTTAGCGATCTCTGAAACAAGGTAGTTCTGGGCACGCCTAGGTACAAAGTTATCGAGTTGGGTTTGTAGATTTTGATAACTCTGGCGAATGGATTTTTGGATTTTACTGGTCAGCATGATGAGCCCTATGTAGACGAGCGGGGAGTGTACCACAGTTCTAGGTGTGAAAAATATCCGCAAATAAGCGCATATTTACAGCTGGTATTTAGATCAAAATCACAAAATCTGAGTGAACTTTAACAGGGAAGGATATTTTTTATTTTGTAAAAAATATAAAACTCCAAAAAATATATTAAGCTAGTCATAAATTCTGCCTTTGTGCGGATTTTTGTATTCAGTGAAGAGTTTTGTGTAGGTTTGCTCGCAAAAATGGTTGCTGTTGCTGCAATTGAATGGTGTTCAAAAAACTTGCGATTCATCACGCAAATACTTTTAAGGTGTTGTTTTTATTGTCTTTATATAATTTTGATTTTTTCTTTTAGAGTGTTTGACAAGTCCTTATAACTTTTGCATTCTTGGTTTCGAGATTTAAAGACGCTAAGTCAACCAAGGGACAACAGGTTGTCGTTCTTTTAGAAGATTTAGACGTCACATATATTAAAAAAGGGAACCGAAAGGGAATTCCCATCTAAGAAAAGGCAGTGGATTATCATGAAAAAAACTCTAGTAGCGCTATCAGTACTAGCGGCAGCTGGTTCTGCGCAAGCAATCGAACTATACAACCAAGACAAAGTTACTGTTAACATGACTGGCGACGTAGAAATCGTTTATGTTAAAGGAACAGCTGACGGTGATGAGTTCAAACAAGAAATTCAAGATGCTGACTTCGGCTTCGACACTCGTTATGCAGTGAACGATGACGTACAAGTTGGTGCGTTTTGGGAATTCTCAGGTGCTGACACAAATGCTGACGCATCTGTTGGTGACGTATACATGGGTCTTTATTCTCAATCTGTAGGTTCAATCAAGTTCGGTAAGACAGCTACTGCTCTTGATGATGCTGGTATCGGTTCTGATTACCAATTTGGTGTTTCTTCTTTCTTCAGCAACGGTACTCCTTTCGCAGGTCACGAAGTAGTTAAGTATGAGTTAGACAAAGGTAACTTCTACGGTACTGTATCTTACATGCAAGACAAGCAAGGTTATAACGGCCTAGGCGAAAACGGCAATTTCTTTGATGCTAAACTTGGCGGTCGCGTTGCTGACTTTGACTTCACTGGTTTTGTTGGTCAAGCAGAGTTTAAAGAAGCAGGCCTAACAGACGCTGATGGTGTTGATATCGATGGTTTGAAAGAAACTATCTGGGCTCTTGAAGCTCGTTACGCTGGCGTAGAGAACCTAAACCTAGAACTAGGTTACTACAGCTTAGGTGCTGACCCTAAAGATGCTGATTCTCAAACTGATGGCTCTATTGCAGCTGCGGCAGATTACACACTAAACTCTTGGAAGTTCGCAACTGGTGTTAGCCAAACTAACCCAGATGAAGGCGACAAGGTTGTTAACTGGTTCCTAAATGCAGGTTACGCATTGGCTCCGTCAACAACTGCTTATGCTGAAGTTGGTGGTAACAACGGTGAAGACAATCAAACTGGTTTTGCTGTAGGCCTTAAAGCTGAATTCTAATCTAGCTTTAATATAGGTAATTTAAGCCACCCAATCGGGTGGCTTTTTTGATCGTTCGATCAAATTATGTCTCAATAAAGGTAAAAAAAGCTTTTGTTAACCAAATGCTGTGGCATGATTGAACGCGTACCGAGTGTTTATAGGTGTAAAGGCCTAATTAAGGAGAGTTAATAACGTGAAGAAGTCTGTTATCACGATTTTATTGGCAGCAAGTTCTGCTTTCGCTGCAAGTGCTGCCACGTTAACGCCAATGAATGGTGTGTCATTGCTGTATGTGAATGGCCAAGAGTCTGAATCAAAAATACGTTCCAACGATGTCGAATCCGGAACCACTCAGGTTGTGGTACGCATGGATAAAAAAGTAGGCCGTGGCAGCAGCCAGTCGGTTTATACTTCTGCACCTTATGTCATCACATTTAATATCACCGGTGATGAGGTGAAGATTAACCACCCAGTCGCTCGAAGCAAGCAAGAAGCGAGCGCTGCATTTCGTTTAGCAGAGCCAGAGTGGCGTATCACTCAAGACGGTAATTCACTACCTTATACTGCAGAAAAATTGAAAGGACGCGAAGGCGTACTTCCTTATTCTGGTATGAATGAGCTGATTGCCGATTACAACGAGCAGCGTGGTATTACTTTTGGCGGTGAGTCTGTTTCTGAAGTGGCTTCAGCAACCGCTGCTGTGGCAGCGACAGCAACAACGGCTGTTGCAGCGTCTACTCCGAAGGCGGTTGAAAAACCTCAAGCAGCGAAAGGTGATGCTAAATCCAGCAATATGGAACAGTTACAAGCGTTGTACTTAAAAGCGTCGAAAACTGAACGCAAGGAATTTCGCAAGTGGATGATTGACCAAGAGTAATTGACTCAGTCTATCCAGCTTTGCAATTAAGGGGCTAAATGCCCCTTTTTTGTGTCTCGCTAACAGGAATCTAACGATAGTTACCCCAAAATTAGGTTATGATTACTCTATTGTTCTGTATCTAACGTTAACCTCGTGAACCGTCTATTTTCTCTTATTCAGCGTTTTCCTAAGTTTGTCCTTCTTTTCGTGGCCCTTATTACAGGTATTGCTATCTGGTATGGCCAACAACACTTCAAAATGAATGCTGACTTATCGTCATTGGTCGAGCAACATGGTGCTTGGGTTGATGATCTTGACTATCTAAATGATACGTTCCCTGACTCTGGCAATGTGACTGTTCTGGTCACTAGCCGTGATGGCTCAGATTTGAAATCGACCGTTACCGCTATTGAGGAGCAGCTGCGCAGCCAGCCTATCTTTAGCGAGATTTTTGCGCCGCAGCTATTGGCGTGGTTTGAAGGCTACCCACTCGGGTTTGTCACTCAAGACGAGTTTGAACGTATTGAAGCATTCACTCGTGATGCTATCAAACCAGCAGTGATTGCCGCACAAGTTGGTAGTCTTGAGCTTTATTTTGCTGAGCTGAACAAAACTGAGCAGCCTGATTTAGCCCCACTGTTAGATGCGATTGCGAAGCCTTCCGTTGATTGGGAGCAGCTTGCTCAGAAAAATCTCACAAAGCCTACTGCTTATGCTATTACTTTGGTTGCTCAAGCAGACGTATCTGCGACGGAGCCGAATCGCGCGATTATAGAAGCTATTCATAACAGTATCAAAGCAGCAGATTTGCCATCAGACGTGGATGTGAAAATTACCGGTCAGGCTGCGCTGGACTTTGATGAAATTGCGGATGCGAACAACAGTATCGCTATTGCGGGTAGTGCTTCTTTAGTCGGCCTTATTCTGATATTGGCGATTGGTATCCGCTCACTGCGTGTGATTCTCGCTTGTTATCTGACGGTGTTGGTTGGGTTGGCTTGGACGTTCGCAGCGGGTCTTGCTGTTATCGGTCATTACAACACGATATCGATCGTCTTTATGGTGATGTTTATTGGCCTTGCTGTCGATTTCTCAATTCACTTGTGTCTTCATATTCAGGAACTGAGACTCAAAGGCGAAGACGATTCGCTCGCGATGCGCGATGCGATAGCCCATTCAATAAGACCGTTGTCACTGTGTGCGCTGTCTTCTGCACTTGGCTTTTTGAGCTTTTATCCTACCGCTTATACAGGTCTGGGTGAATTGGGGGTTGTTTCTGCATTGGGGATGGTGCTTGGTTTAGCTGCCACCTTTATCGTTATTCCTCTATTCTTCACCTTGTTCGGTTACCCGAGAGTACGTCATCAACGTGATACACATCGCTTTGCTTGGTTTGGTGCACAGTTGATGCGCTTTAAAGGCTTAGTATTTAGCATGGCAATCGTGTTAACGATTGTGATGGGGTATGGCGCCACTCAATTCAAGTTTGATTTCTCAACATTGGTGCTCAAAAACCCACAGTCTGAGTCTGTGCTTGCGTTGAACCAACTTCAACAAGAAGGTTTAGGATCAAGCTATCAGCTGTTTGCTATTGCCAAAAATCAGCAGCAAGCGGAACAGTGGCAGGCTCTTTTAACTAAGCAACCTTCTGTAGCATCGGTAAGGGTCGTCAGTGACTTCATGCCAAAAGATCTCGAAAAAAGAACACAGCAACTTCAAGCGATATTATTAGATGCGAACGTTGCGACACCAATGAGTTACTCGGAGTTTGTTGATGTCGCCAAAATGAAGCAGTGGCCGGGTAGTGAACGCTTACCTAGTGCGATTGATAGTGCAGCTGTCGCTGGAAGCTTATTTAAAGAACTATCGGGAAGTTTGGGTTCGCTAACACAATTTGAGCCGGTGACCTTAGAATCGTTACCAACGGTTTTGAGCGAGCGCTACATTAGCGACGAGGGTGAATGGCTTGTGGTGATCTCTCCACGAGAAGACATGACTAACGTCGACGCATTAGACCAGTTTATTGCTGAATCCAAACAAATTGCACCGAATGCTACCGGCAGAGCGGTTGCAGAAAAAGAAGTGGGTACGATTATTGTCAGTGCCTTTCAAGCAGCAATCATGATGTCTGTATTTGGTATCGCATTGATTCTCATCTGGTCGGTTGAAAAGAAACGCGATGTACTATTGATATTTATTCCACTGACATTGGCATCACTGTCGACCTTGGGCCTTATGCATTGGTTGGGGTTATCGATGAATATGGCGAACATCATAGTGATCCCGCTGATCTTTGGTTTGGGTGTCGATAATGGTATTCACATTGTGAAACGTTTTCGGGCAGTACGAACTTTGAAGGCCTTCTTTGAGACCTCAACACCAAAAGCATCGCTGGTGAGTTGTTTGACGACGCTGGCTACGTTCGGTGCTTTGATCGTCGCGGATCACCAAGGAATGCACTCTATCGGCCTCGTGCTCACGATCGCACTGAGTTGTATTTTGGTGTTTAGTTTGACGTTGTTGCCACTGTTACTCGAGGTAACAAAGAAAAAGCCCATTGAGTAATGGGCTTATGTAGCTCTTGAAGGTTAGAAGCGAGCGTCTAGGGTGACGAAAAAGCTCTTTCGTTGACCAAAGCCAAGCTCGCTTATTAGTACCCAGTTGGGGGTGAACTCGTATTGCGCGCCGACTAGGCTGTTCCAGTTATTGGCGAGGCTTTGCGTCACAGTGAACTTTGCGTCGTCCAACATAGGCAAGGAACCAATAGAGCCAAGTGGCAAGTCTTTAACGTTACCAGTTAGGGTTTGTTCAATATTTTGGTACTGCGCACCTACCCAAGCTCTAATTGGCCAATCACTGTTTCGAGAGAAATCCCATCCGATTCGTGGTGAAACAACTATTGAATCAATTTCGCCATCAATCACGGTGAGACTGGTTTTGGTGTAACTAGCATCTACAAGCGCGAAGAAGCTTTCGTATCCACCTGCAATCACAGTACCTATACCATAGGTGTAGCCGTCGAGATCCAATCGAAACGGTTCGTTTAAGTTATCGACTTCAATTGGGATCGCCGGTAAAGGAGGTAAGAGGTCGAGCTCGCCTTTAACCGAGGTGATAGTCGTTTCTGAATAACCATTGAGTTTACCGCCAATAGCGTAGAAGTTCAGAAACGGTAGAACCCAAACATCTGCTTTCAATGTCAGCACTTCGGATTCTTGATAACCCCCTTGTGTGCCTATTTCCAAATTTTGTACTTGGGTAGGCAAACCGGTAAGAGCTATCGAGTTGACATTTATTCCTTGCGACACACTCATATAGCCAAGACTAAGCCCAACGGCTTCAGGCAAGGTGTAACCACGTTCTTCAGCCTCTTTTTTGAACAAGGGAAGTTCTAGTGAGTGAGCGATGTTTGCCGTTAGCAGAGGAAGAACAAACAGAGTTCGGGTTAGTTGTTGAGAAATTGCCTTCATTGAATACGCCATGCTCTCTGGAATGATATGCCTTAATTATAGGAGGGCGGATTGTAGATGAGGCATGAATGATTGAAAAGCGAATTTATTATTAATGTAAAACAAATTCTGCCAGTAATGGACCGGCAGATTTTCCTTTACTCAAGGGGCTGGGATTACTTGTCAACATTAAGAGCAATAGAGTTCTCGGTTGCAAAGGCTGTGGCAACGTTCCCGTCACCTAACGCTACGTTGGTCGCTGACAGTAGAACGCTAGTTGTACCCGCTTCAGCGACGGCAAAGTCATAGGTTCCAGCATTGACGTTCAACACAGCGCTATCTTTGAAATTAACGCCAGCAAGAACTACCGTATCAGCTGAAAAGCTACCGCCAGCAGTTGTTGCATGGATATCCACCGTACCTGCTACTGGGTTAGCGTGTACCACTCTCAGCTTCGCATAAGAGGCAACGCTTCTTAAATCATCTTCGATAATGAGCGGTTCAATGGAATTGGCTGAGAATTGTCCAACAGCAAAGACAGTCGTTTCAGAGCCAGCAGCGAACGAAGTCCCCGGTGCCTGGATCGCTTCCGGCGTTGTGGCTCCACTAGGGGTAACCGTCAAATCATAGCTAGTTGCATCCAGGTCCAAACTTTTAATGGTTTGATAAGCGATAGAGTCTAAACCAGCAACGACATTACCACTGGCTCTCACGTCCACGTTGCCTAAGTCTGCAACGGCGTGACCAACCCTAACGGTCGCTTTCTCTCCACTACTACGTACCACGTCAACGCCCGTACCATCCGCTACTAACAGATTAACAGGAGAAACGGTTCCGCCGCTAACATTTGGTACCGCAGTTAGCATTAGGTCACTACCACCATCAAGCATTACTTCGCCACTGTCGAACACTACATCGGCATCAGTGCTTTGACCCGCCAAAGTAATTCGGATTCTATATGTTCCCGCAGGTAAAGTGACAGGTAGGTTAGTATCGTCTTCTTTGAAGGTAAGATCTGAAATGGCAATCGTGCTGGGGCTGATACTTGCGTCAGTGGTCACGTGAATGTCTACTCCGCTGACACCAGGGTGGGCATGTAATACATCTAAGCGAACGGACGATGCGTCAGGTCCCGTGCTTGAACGCGAAAGGATGACGGGCTCAATAGAAGACACATTGTTCACCGCAAATACATCATATTGCATGTCGGGAGAAAAATTGACAGCGTTGGCAATGATAACATCTGCTGTTTGCTCACTAGCTAACAGGCCTCTTACGATCAAATCGTGATCGCCAGAGTCAATGGTGAGCAAGCCACTGCCGTGAGAATAATCCACTTTGTCTAATCCACTGACAATAGCCCCGTCCATCAAAATGGATACTTCGGGCGCATCAGCGCTAGCATGGGTGACTCTGAGCTGTGCAGTTGGTCCGGAATGCGTGTTATCGCTGTTTGAATCGCTGCCACAGCCAAATAATGTCGTTGCTGCAGCGGCGATTAAAGATATTTTAATAATTTTCATGACAAGCCTCGTTGCTTTCGTTAATCGCACCAAGGCTTACGTCAGGAAGTTCCGGCTAGTTCAAAAAAAAATCAAAATAAACTATTGGTTAAGAAACTGATCTCATTTTGAATCGGTGCTCAATTCGCTTAGAGGAAGCCAGTCTACGCACACTCCAGCTTGCTCAAACATATCTTGGCTGACCATTACCTTCTCACCCCAACGAGACATAAAGTCTTCATCTTGTTCTGGGCAATGGACGACTGAAATACCGGTCTGAATGATCTTTGCCGCACAATTTGGACATGGGAAGTGGGTGACCCAAATTTCACAGCCATCGAGATCACGCTTAGCAAAAAGAATCGCGTTCTCTTCTGCGTGAAGCGTTTTTAAGTATTTGGTTTCTCTTTCGTCAACTTCGGCACTGTCAGAAATACCATGAGGGTAGCCATTGAAGCCTACAGAAACAATACGGTTTTGTTTGGTAATGACTGCGCCTACTTGTGTTGACGGATCTTTACTCCATGAGCCAACCAATTCAGCCATTTGAATAAATCGTTTTGCCCATTTAGACGCCATAATTACTCCAGTTTTGATGTGTGTTAAGTAGCGGTTTTGTTGTGTTTAAGTCTACAAAATAACAGCAATGAAAACGAGTGCTATTTGTAAACGATTACAGCTTTAGCCATTAAAGCGAGGTAACGAAGTTTTACAAACATTAGAGACATTATATGCTGTCTATAATGTAACCTTTAGGAAGAGATTTTGTGATCTGGTCGGAATTCTGTGTCAGAGTAAGGACAACTCTCAATAATTTGCTAGATCATTAATAATCATATGGCAGAATTTGACGAATTCTTTAAGGGTGGGAAAAGATAATGCGAAAAACACTGTTAGCGGTTTCACTATGTGGTCTGTGTTTTAGTGCAAGCAGCTTTGCATTTGTTCAGGATTGGTCAAAGCAAAGCAATCATGAAGTGACGGCAGAAGCTAATCGCGGAGATCTGTTTGCTCAGATTGAGATGGGCGATCGTTATGCAACCGGGAATGGCGTAGAAGAAAACGACGTGACTGCCGTTGATTGGTACCGAAAGGCTGCTGAGCAAGGTAGCGAGACTGCCATGTACAAACTTGGCATGATGTACGATAACGGTCACGGTGTTCCTTATGATGCGAAAGAAGCTGCCGCATGGTTTGAAAAGGCTTCTCAAAAGAACAACGTTCAGGCGCAATACTATTTAGCTGGGATGTACAAATGGGGACGTGGCGTACCTAAAAGTAACGAAAAAGCAGTTGAATACTACCGCCTAGCAGCTGAAAACGGTTTTGACGTTGCGCAAAATAGCTTAGGCGTTATGTACGCTAAAGGGCTAGGCATTGCAAAGAATGACGATGAGGCCGTTAAGTGGTACCGACGTTCAGCTGAAAACGGTTATGCTTATGGACAGCGCAATTTAGCCTATAAATACTCACTCGGCGAAGGCGTAGAGCTTAATAGTGTTGAAGCTTATGCATGGGCATCGGTTGCTTCTACCAACGGGTATAAAACGGCTGAAAAGCTTCGTGACGATTTAGCGCAAAAGCTCAGTTCGGATGAACTCTCGATCGCGCAGCAAAAAGCGGCACAATACTTAGCGCAGCACTCGTCTCATAAATGATTAACTAGCGATTTGTTTGAAAGGAAGCGCAATGCTTCCTTTTTCATATAAGAGTTACGAAACTAAGAGTTACGAAACGTTTGCCTCGATTTAGCAAACGACGTTACCAGCCCGACTGCTGGTCGCCATACTTGCGTCGATAACGAGCCAACATGGTTTCATTGCCGAGTAGGCCACCTTGGTGTACATAGATGATAGTTGTGTCGTTATTGTCCTGAAGCCAAGGAAGCAAACAACGCCACATCATAGGGTCATAAAGTAAATCGAACTCAATATGTGTCTCTTCAAGCAGTTCTTGCCAAAGGTTATAGTCTTCTTGATATAGCTTCCCAAAGTGATGTTTAGACGGGAGTTCAAGTATTGTCGGGTAATGTTCAGTCTCGCCAAGTGCGAGAAATTGCTTTGATAAATATTCTTTTCCTGATACGCATGGGCAGGTAAGAACCTCAATGCCTTGCGGCTTTAACTGCTGGCTAAGATAGAGTGAAGTCGTACCTGTGCCCGAAGGCAAAGCTACTTTGATGTTGCGGCCTTTTTCAAACCTCGACCAAGAGAGAATTTCGTCCGCAAGCTTGCTTATACCCTTTCTCGCGTCTCTAAAATGCCCCCCTTCGGGAATGATCTGGCATTCTGGATCACCTGCATGCTCCCTCACGATAAATTCCGATGGGTGCGGCGCCTTTTCTCCAAATAACTCTTGGAGTGAAATAATCTCAGCACCCAGTTCAAGCGCTGTTCGATAGTTTCCCATTGGCTTCACATCTAACCAAGATGGTTTATGTGCAACGTAGTAGGTTAGCTTGAGCCCTTTAATTTTAGCGAGTGCGGCAAGGGAGGTCAGTGAGTTTGCTTGCGCAGAGCCCCAACCGATGAGTCGAGTTTTGTCCGGTAGAGGCTGCTCTAGCATGGACATGAACTTACGTGCTTTGTTGCCATTAAAGTGTCCATGAAGCAAATCATCCCTTTTGAGGAAAAAGTGATGCCCTTGAAAGTGATGTTCGGTGACTGGGCTATCATTAAGTTTCATGGGCGCTACCTTGATATGACACTGGGCAGAAAACAGGTGGCGCAGTGTACTCTTTGGCGTTCATAGTTACAAACGAAGAGACGACAAATCGTTACATAGCTAAACCAGTTGCTGTGCCAGAATAGCGAATGTAGGGATCGCTTGTCTGCTTGCTAAATTGACACAAATTTAACGTTGCGCCATTTTACCGGTTTTAAAGTGAAAAGTTGCGGGACAAACGTTCAGTTGTGGGGGCTTTCTTGGACGAAACGTGTCATTAGCGCTATTTTGCTAATGAAAACGGGTGAACAATGATTTGTTTTGCTAATGGTTGTCGACTATATGTACAGAATGTCAATGTTTTGTGTGGTAAGTCGATATCAAGCCTTTTAATTCTTTGAACGCCCTAGTAAACTTTAGTGTCAAATTTTCGTGCACAGCGTCACGAACTAACTGTGAGTTTAAAAAATGAGCCAGTCCTTTCTTCCATTATGTCGACCAGCTGTCGACGAGCAAGACATTCAGTCTGTTGTGGATGTCCTTCGTTCAGGTTGGATCACCACCGGTCCCAAAAACGCAGAATTAGAATCTAAGATCTCTCAGCACACTGGTGCGCCACACAGCGTAGCACTCAGCAGTGCGACAGCAGGCATGCATCTTGTTCTACTTGCGATGGGCATTGGACCTGGCGACGAAGTTATCACGCCGTCATTAACATGGGTTTCAACAGTTAACATGGTTACCTTGGTGGGTGCGAAACCTGTCTTTGTTGATGTGGATGCTGATACCTTAATGACAGACGCAGCGAAGATCGAGCCGCTTATTACCGATAAGACTAAGCTGATTATCCCTGTGCACTATGCAGGTGCTGCGCTTGATCTTGATCCTATTTACGCTCTAGGTGAGAAGTACAATATTCCAGTGATTGAAGATGCGGCGCATGCTCTCGGCACAGAATATAAAGGCCAGCCAATTGGGCATCGTGGTTCTTGCTTGTTCTCAACGCATGCAATCAAGAATGTGACGACAGCAGAAGGCGGCATTTTTACTACTCAAGATGCTGAGCTGGCTGATAAAGTGCGCCGCCTTAAATTCCATGGTTTAGGCGTAGATGCCTTTGACCGTGAAACACAAGGCCGTGCACCGCAAGCTGAAGTGGTTGAACCTGGCTTTAAGTACAACATGCCAGACATCTGTGCCGTGCTTGCACTTGGTCAGATGGATCGCATCGATGAGATTACCACTAAGCGCACTGAACTTGCGCTTTCATACCGAGGTAAACTTGAATCAATCAAAGGCATCACGCCATTGGGTTTGGCTTCCCACGATCACAAGCACTGCTGGCACCTTATGATTGTAAGAGTAGACCCAGTTGTTGCCGGCCTGAATCGTGACGACCTTATTGCTGCGCTTAAAGAAAAGGGCATCGGTGCGGGCATTCATTTTAAAGCTTGCCATACTCAGAAATACTACCGCGAGAATTACGCGGAGCTGTTTGGGGACATGAACCCAAATCTGCAGAATACCGAACGTAACAGTAATCAAATTTGCTCGTTGCCGCTTTTCCCTGATATGACTCAGGATGATGTAGAGCGTGTAGTGAGTGCCGTGTCAGAGATAATTGGATAAACCATGAAACACACTGAAGCCATTAATTTCGTGTCTATCGTTATACCGGTATACAACGAAGAAAACTGTCTGCAAGAACTGATTGACCGCACAACTAAAGCCAGTGATAGTCTTGGCAAAGACTATGAACTTATCCTAGTTGATGACGGTAGCCGTGACCGCAGTGCAGAAATCATTGAGCAAGCGTCGGAAAAAGAAGGTAGCCACGTCGTTGGCGTTATCCTTAACCGCAACTACGGTCAGCACAACGCGATCATGGCGGGGTTCGAGCAGGTGCGTGGTGATTTGATTATTACTCTCGATGCGGATCTTCAAAACCCGCCAGAAGAGATTCCAAACCTAGTCGCTAAAGCTGAAGAAGGTTTTGACTCTGTAGGTACTGTTCGCAAAAACCGTCAAGACAGCGCACTTCGCCGTTACCCATCAAAGCTTATCAATAAGTTAGTGAAACGTTCTACGGGCGTTGAGATGAATGACTACGGCTGCATGCTTCGTGCCTACCGTCGTCACGTTGTTGATGCGATGCTTGAGTGTCACGAGCGCAGCACCTTTATTCCTGTTCTGGCGAACGGCTTTTCTCGTCACACGACAGAAATCGACGTTCATCACGATGAGCGAGCAGACGGCGAGTCAAAATATAGCTTTATGAAGCTTATTAGCCTAATGTTTGACTTGATCACTAGCATGACAACCGCGCCATTGCGTTTGTTAAGCATTGTTGGTGGTGGTATCGCTGCGGCAGGTATCGCGTTTGGCATCATCTTGATGTTGATGCGCATTATGTTTGGTTCTGAGTGGGCAGGCGATGGTCTGTTTACGCTATTCGCTATCCTATTTGTATTTGTGGGTGCGCAGTTTGTCGGTCTAGGTTTGCTCGGTGAGTACATTGGCCGTATATACTCCGATGTTAGAGCGCGCCCGCGTTTTTACGTGCAAGATGTGCTAGTGGGAGAAGCCACTAAGCAAGCACGTGAAACTGATGAATTAAAGAACAAAGAATAAGATTTATATCCAGAGGAATATTCCATGAAAGTAGTCGTGTTTGCCTACCACAATATCGGTTGTACTGGCGTTCGTAGCTTGCTTGAAGCAGGTGTGGAAATCGAAGCGGTATTCACCCATGTTGATGACAGCAACGAGAATGTGTTTTTTGAGTCTGTAGCGAAACTTGCAGCGAAAAACGGTATTCCAGTTTACGCACCAGAAGACGTAAACCACCCTCTATGGGTTGAAAAGATCCGTGCAATGAAGCCAGATGCACTGTTCTCATTCTACTACCGCAACATGATCAGCCAAGAAGTGCTGGATATTGCACCAAAAGGTGGCTTTAACCTACACGGTTCTCTACTTCCTACTTACCGCGGTCGTGCGCCAATCAACTGGGCACTAGTAAATGGTGAGACAGAGACAGGTGTAACGCTACATAAAATGGTTCAAAAAGCGGACGCTGGTGACATCGTAGGTCAAGAGAAGATCGCGATCACTGACGCAGATACTGCTGAAACGCTTCATAAGCGCATGAACGTTGCATCTAGCGACCTGTTAAGCAAAGTACTGCCAACAATCGTTGATGGTTCTTTCAAAGCGACAGCTCAAGACGAAAGCAAAGCAACTTACTTTGGTCGTCGCACTCCAGCTGACGGTGAAATTAAGTGGTCAAACGATTCTCGCACCGTATTTAACCTAGTACGTGCTGTGACTGAACCATTCCCAGGTGCATTCACTTTCCTAGGTGAGCGTAAGCTTATTATCTGGAGCGCAGAAGCAAGTGACAAAACTTATGACGTGACTCCAGGTACTATCGTAGCTACATCACCATTGACAATCGCTTGTGCTCAAGGCTCATTGATTGTTAAGTCTGGTGAAGCGGAAAACGGTCTTTACCTAGGTGGTGAGCAGCTAGCTGCTGAGCTTCACCTTGTTGAAGGCATGCGCTTTGGTCCTCAAGCAAGTGCACTTATCAACGCTAAGAAGCGTCAAAAAGTACTTATCCTTGGTGCTAACGGCTTCATCGGTACTCACCTAACTAAGCGTCTTCTAGACGACGGTGGTTACGAAGTTTATGCAATGGACATGAACTCAAACCAAATCGAAGAGCACCTAAGCCACCCAGATTTCCACTTCGTTGAAGGTGATATCACTATCCACAACGAGTGGATTGAATACCACGTTAAGAAGTGTGACATCATTCTTCCACTAGTGGCTATCGCAACGCCAATCGAATACACGCGTAACCCACTTCGCGTATTCGAACTGGACTTTGAAGAGAACCTGAAGATCGTTCGTGCGTGTGTGAAATACAACAAGCGTATCATCTTCCCATCGACGTCAGAAGTGTACGGTATGTCGACGGATCCTGAGTTCAACGAAGATACGTCTCCACTGATCGTCGGTCCTATCAACCGTCAGCGTTGGATCTACTCAGTATCTAAACAGCTACTAGACCGTGTTATCTGGGCTTACGGTAAGAAAGATGGCCTTAAGTTTACTCTATTCCGTCCGTTCAACTGGATGGGCCCACGTCTAGATAGCTTGAACTCTGCACGTATCGGTTCTAGCCGCGCGATCACTCAGCTTATCCTAAACCTAGTTGAAGGTACGCCGATCAAACTTATCGACGGTGGTGAACAGAAGCGTTGTTTCACTGATATATCTGAAGCGATTGAAGCGCTATTCCGCATCATCGAGAACAAAGAAGGTCTGTGTGACGGTCAAATCATCAACATCGGTGCACCAGAAAACGAAGCGAGCATCAAAGAGCTTGCAGAGACACTGGTTGAGAAGTTTGAGAACCACCCACTGCGTGATCAATTCCCTCCATTTGCTGGCTACAACCTAGTAGAAAGCAAAGCGTTCTACGGTGACGGCTACCAAGACGTTCAACACCGTAAACCAAGCATCGCAAATGCGAAGAAACTGCTTGATTGGGAACCAACAGTTCACATGAACGATACAATCGAAGAGACACTCGATTTCTTCCTTAAAGGTGCAGTAGCAGAAGAGAAGTAATGGAACAGAATGAAGTCACTAAAGTCGGTCTTCGTATCGATGTAGACACTTTTAGAGGCACCAAACTTGGTGTCCCTAAGCTACTCGAAATCTTCGAGAAGCACGGAGTGAAGGCTTCATTCTTCTTTACTGTTGGACCTGATAACATGGGGCGCCATATATGGCGCCTTTTGCGTCCTGCATTTTTGAAGAAGATGCTTCGCTCAAAAGCTGCGAGCTTATACGGCTACGACATACTGATCCGTGGCACGATTTGGCCTGGACCTGTCATTGGTAAAAAGCTCCGTCACATCATTGAAGCGACCGATACTGCTGGCCACGAGATTGGCCTTCATGCTTGGGATCACCACAAATGGCAGATGAAAACTGACGCCATGTCAGCAGAACAGTTGCGTAGTGAGATCACCAAGGGCTACGAGATGTTGAAGGCGATCACCGGACGTGATTTGCCCTGCAGCGCCGTTGCCGGTTGGCGTTGTACAGACCAAACCTTGGTTGAAAAAGACGCATTTCCTTTCCAATATAACAGTGACTGTCGTGGTGATTCTATCTTCTCTCCTGGTGAGGGAATGGCGCCGCAAATTCCTGTTACACTTCCTACTTATGATGAGTTGGTCGGCCAAGATGGTGTCGACAATAGCAACTATAACGACGCTATCCTTAAGCTCATCAAGCGTGATGCTTTAAATGTTTATACTATTCACGCGGAAGTAGAAGGGATTGTTTGCGCTGACATGTTTGAAGAATTGATTGTCAGAGCTAAGCAACAGAATATAGAATTCGTGCCTATGATAGATCTGCTTCACGAAGCAGAGACGCCACTTCCAAAAGATTCGATAAAAAACATCGAGATGGAAGGGCGAGAAGGGTGGCTAACGCACCAAGCGTCTTTTGTTGAGCGCATGGGGCTTTAGTTACGGCGCGTTGGGTTTAGTGTCTCACGTGCCATCAATCAGAGCCCATGACTTCATGGGCTTTTATTCAATTGGATGAAGAATGCAACAATCACGAATTAACTGGGCGGTATGGGTACCGCTGTTTTTTATTGCGCTATACATATTACCGCTAGACTTGCGCCCTTTGTGGTCGCCAGATGAACTTCGTTACGGTGAGATCTCTCGTGAAATGGTCGCGTCAGGAAACTGGATTGTTCCGACCTTCAACGACCTGCGCTATTTCGAAAAGCCGGTCATGGGCTATTGGTTCAATGCTATCGCTCAAGTTATGTTTGGTGATACCAATTTCGCGGTGCGTATTGCTTCTGCATTGGCAACCTTCGGCGGTGCGTTATTCCTAGTGTCGTTAGTAAGCCGTATGGCTGATCGTCGTCAAGGTTGGCTAACTGCAGGCGTGTTCTTGAGCATGTTTATGGTAGCGGCAATTGGTACCTACAGTGTTCTTGATGGCATGCTCGCATTTTGGCTAACAGCTTGCTATGCCGCGTTCTATTTTGCTACAGAAGCAACGAGTACCAAGCAGCGTTGGCTGCACTATGGTCTCGCGGGTTTCTTCTGCGGTTGTGCCGTTCTTACCAAAGGTTTCCTTGCACTCGCACTGCCAGTGATTGTGGTTGTGCCATACATGATTTTACAAAAACAGTTCCTTGAGATCCTTCGTTGGGGCTGGTGGGTGATGCTAGTGGCATTTATTACCTGCTTGCCTTGGTCACTTGCTGTACATGCTGCTGAACCTGACTACTGGAACTACTTCTTCTGGGAAGAGCATATTCACCGCTTCTCTGCAGAAGATGCACAACACGCCGCTCCGATTTGGTATTACGTTCCGTTCTTATTCCTAGGTACGCTTCCTTGGGTGTTCTGGGTGCCATCAGCGACCGTTCAACTGAAAGGTGAGTTTAGTAAGTCGTTGATTCGTTACTCTATTTTGTGGGCGTTGATGCCGTTTCTACTGTTCTCTTATGCGAGTGGTAAGCTGGCAACCTACATTTTGCCTTGTATGGCACCGATAGCGATTTTGCTGACACACGGCATTCTTAAAGCGTATAGCAAGAAAGCGAAAGGCTTAACGATTGGCTCACTGATTAACGGCGCATTCTTCGCGATTGTGGCGATCACGTTGATGGTTATGTTCTTTATGGGCAAACTGCCGTTGGATGAATCCGAGGCGTACCGTCCTTGGATTGCTTTATTTATCTTAGGTTTCTGGGCTGCGTGTGCATTTTTTGCCGCTAAAGCTAAGGCGTTTGAGCATAAGTTTGCAGCTTATATGCTTTCTCCACTAGCGTTGTTTGCGTTGTTCTCAACCGTGGTACCGAATACGACCATTGATTCAAAAATGCCAGGTCGCTTTATGGAAGAGTTAGCACCGAAAGTTACCGACGAAATGGTGCTGATTGCTGATTACCCAGACACGATGTCAGCACTAAACTGGTATCTAAAGCGTACAGATGTCTACCTAACAAAAGGTATGGGCGAAGTCGATTATGGCTTAGCTTACGACGATGCGAATCATCGTTGGGTACCATTTGCAGATCTTGGCGATTTTATTAAAGAGAAGCAAAAGACGGCACCAGTACTACTTCACTTTAGGAACTTGCCGGCATTGCCAGAAGACTTCCCTGTCGCAGATGATCACGTCGATCGCGGTCGCTACCATGCTTTGATTTTCAATAAAGTATCGGTTGAGTAATGACAGTACTGCTGTACATCATATCGGTACTGGCAAGCTCGCTCAGTCAATATTGGCAAAAGCGAGCTGCTATGTACTTTGAAGAGAATCCACAGCTGACGATGGTGGGGAAGCTATTTAGTTTTCCAATGATCTTAGGCATTGGCTTTTTGGGTACTAGTGCGATTACTTGGCTTGGTGTATTGAGCCAATGGGACGTGTCCGTCGCTTACCCTCTGCTTAGCGTCAATTTTGTCATCATGTTGTTGGTGTCTAAATTTGCTTTTGGGGAAGTGATTGTGCCAAGACAATGGCTTGGCGTCATGATGATCATGATTGGTATCGGTATCATTGGGGGCGCGCACTGATGGTATTGAAAGATTTCAAAGCCGGGCTTCCTATTGCGCTGATTAGTGTGCTGCTTATTTCTGTCGCACAACTCGCAATGAAATGGGGCATGGGTGGTTTGTCCGCCGGGTGGGGAACACTGCAACCTGCTCTAATGGCAATCGATGTGATTACCGTTGTCGCTGAGTTTTGGCCTGCGCTACTTTGCGTCGCTATCGGCCTGGGATGCTACGCACTGTCTATGGGCTGCTGGGTTATGGCATTGAAGCACTTACCACTTGGTGTTGCTTATCCGTTGCTCAGTCTTAGCTATGTTATAGTTTACGCTCTAGCTGTCACCCTGCCTTGGCTTGATGAGCCATTTAGTTGGGTTAAGCTTTCTGGTATTGGCTGTATTCTTCTTGGCCTTACTCTCATTTTTACTGCAAAAAAATCCAGCTCTTGAGCTGGATTTTTTTTAAATGCTGCCTTTGATTCCGTATTAGCGACCGCGACCATCTACCATAATCTTCAGTGTTTTAAACACAATATGCACATCCGTCATTAACCACGATTTATACGATGAAAGCGACAGTGCGTAACTGTGGTCGAATCCAACTTTGCTGCGCACATCTTCAATACAGGTGTCATAACCTTGATTAACTTGAGCAAGTCCTGTGATGCCAGGAAGCACGTCATAAGTACGTTCAACAAAGAATGGAATATCGTTTTCTAGTTTTTGATAGAAATCCGGGCGCTCTGGGCGCGGCCCAATAAGCGACATGTCTCCACGAAGTACATTAACAAATTGTGGCAGTTCATCGAGGCGTGTTTTACGCAGGAAACGTCCAACAGGTGTAATACGTGGGTCGTTTTCCGTTGCCCAAGTCGCACCTGTACGTGACTCTGCATCGATGTACATGGTTCTAAATTTAAGCACATGGATAAAGTCCATTTTTGTTGGGCTCCATCTACCAACGCGAAGCTGCTGATAAAAAATCGGTCCTTTTGAGGTTAGCTTTATCGCTAAAGCAACAGGGATAAAGCACATACCAAGAATGAGCATGCCTAAACTCGCGCCGATTAAGTCAAAGATGCGCTTTGAGGTACGAATCAGAGTTTTTTCCATATTAACCTTTTTCATGTTCATTCTCCTGTTGTGGTAGACGTTTCCATGCGCCGTTCTCTAAGCCGATTAGATAGCGAAGACCACCGATTAAGTTTGCAGTGTGTCCAACAACTAGGTACGTAAACGCTCGCACTAGCTTAATGGACTGTAGTTTAGGGATAAGTACGCTGACAGCTACTGAGCCATAGAGCGTCACTTGTAGTAATAAAAAGCTGGCAAATAGTGCACTGCTCGACGCCATCATAGCTGAGGTAATCAGGCATATGAGCATCAAATAAGGGGTAAGCACTCTTAATCCTTTTCCAGAAAAAAAGGTAAGTGCAGTGCCCTTGTGCTGCGGGGCAAACAGTGGCATTAGGGCAATAATTTGCTGCATGTTGCCAGCAGAGATACGTAATCGGCGTTTAAAGTCTTGGTTAGTGCCGCTGCTTTCCATCTCAATGGCGTTCATGTGCGGTTCGTACACGGCTCGATAGCCACGACGAACGATGTTCATCGGAATAATGAAATCATCATTGATGGTGTTGTAAGGCAGCGCTTCAAATAAGTTTGCTCTGATGAAGTAGAGCGCACCATGGGCACCGATCGTAGAGCCTAGAG
Organism: Vibrio sp. CB1-5; assembly: GCF_059412285.1. Classification (NCBI taxonomy): domain Bacteria; kingdom Pseudomonadati; phylum Pseudomonadota; class Gammaproteobacteria; order Vibrionales; family Vibrionaceae; genus Vibrio; species Vibrio sp. CB1-5. The sequence continues at coordinate 112,937 of NZ_JBJHPB010000007.1, forward strand.
TAGACTCGCTGTATTTCACCTGGTTCTGGTAGCGCCAGTATAGAGACTCACCACGTTCATCTTGTTCTAGTAGCTGATACGTCGAGTTAACCACGCCGACACTTTTGTTCTGAAAGTGATGCGCTGCGAGCTTGAGAGCATCGATGGAAATCAATGCTGACACATCGGAGATACATGTGATGTCGGTTTCAACTGCCGACAAATGTTGATTGAGTCGGAAAACCTTTCCTTGGTTATCCGCATTGTCGATGATCCTAAACAGAGTATCGCAGCAGATGGCCTCTTGAATGGTTTCTTCCGCAACACGGATAGTGTTGTCAGTGCTACCGTCGTTGATGATGATGACTTCCAGCTTATCGCGAGGGTAGTCGAGCACTGCACAGTTGCGGATCTTATCGGCTATCCACTTTGCTTCGTTGTAAGCAGGGATGACGATAGTGATCGTTGGCAAGGCTGCATTGTTGTCTAGTTGATAAAGCGGCACTCGCTTTGCTTTAGGTAGCGGATGGCGTGACGCCCACCATTTCAGCAACATCGGGTAAATAGCGTGGTGATAGACAATAAAAAAAGCACTCGTCCAAAACAAGCTGATAAGTAGTGTTTGCATATCTATTCCTTGAAGTGCGTGAGTCATCGTTTATGCCTTAACCGCCAGTGCGCGGTATGCTTGGCTCATGGTGCGAACATCGTTATGTTCGACCACAAAATCTCTCGGTGTAAATAAGTGACGAGTCGCAATGGCTTTCTCGAGCGTGGCCAATAGTGAAAATACGCGTTTGGATTTGGTCGTAAGCCCGGAGAGTGGACATAGAGTTTCTCGCGCTGCGCCTACGTCGGTTACCACGACAGGGATATTGCACGCCTGAGCTTCAAGTGGAGACAGTGGAAATCCTTCACAGCTTGATGGTAAGCAGAATAAATCCAGTGATTGATAAAAACTTGGCATATCACTCACTAACCCCAAAAAGTGAACGCGATGGCTAATGTTTAGATGTTGGCAAAGCTGTTTTAACTCTTGCTCTAAAGGCCCTGCGCCAGCAATCGCTAAGTGTGTGTTCTCTGGTAATCGTGATACCGCTTTGATGAGCGTTGTATGGGATTTAACGGGAACCAATCGACCGGCAGTACCAATAAGTAGAGTGTCTGCTGGTAGCCCTAGAATACGTCTCGCAGCAGCTTGGTTAGCAGGGACAAAGCGGTTGCAGTCGATACCATTTTTGATCACCTTTGACTCTGTAAATGGAAATAGCTCATTCAACTGTTTGCTCACTTCGTCTGCGTCTGCAACCAATATAGGGTTCACTAGTTTTAGCGCAAGCGTTTCAACATGGCGACGCTTGGTGTTTTGCAGGTGCCACATATCGTGTTCGGTATGAATACAAGTAGTGATGCGTGCCATTCTTGCGGCGATACCACCATACAGCAGTGGGCCAATGTGATGAGTATGAACCACGTCGGCACTTAGGCTTTTTAGCTCGGCGCTGAGCTGTTTAATCAGCGATAGTTGAAACCCTTCTGCTTTGTCTAAGAACACCAACTGAGACTGGAAGTGTCTTAAAATAGGCCAGTGTTGAATGGCTTGTTGCTGAGTACCTTCCAAGCTGATGATGTAACAGCGCTCGCCAGTGGGGGTTTGCTTCAGGAGTTCAATGACCATGGTTTCAAGGCCGCCTGGTGCTAAATGCTGAACAACATGCACTGTGGTCAGTGTTGCTTTTCTACCTTGGCTCTTTGTGGATTGATTACGCTGAATAGCCATCATTCTCGTCTCCTTACTTGTATCATTCGCCGTTCTCGTCGTGTTGCAAATTAACGATGGCAGCGCCGTTTACTAGAAGAATTGCACTTAGTGTGCCAAGAATTTAATTTTCCTTAAAACAGAGGGTTAGGGAAGGTTGCATGCCATTTCTCGAAATGACATGCAAAATAGCAAATCTAGAAACTGATTTTGGGAATGGCTGTGATGACAGGTAGTTTGGCGTCTTCGAGCTGTTGGCGACGACGAATGGTCGTATCAAATAGCTCAAGGAATATGGCGGTGCCAATCCCAAGTGCGATCCCGGCAATGACCCCTAATATAGCGAAAACGATAGCTGGCAAATTGGTCGAGCTGCTCGGTGTGTAGGGTAGGTCAATCACTTTTACGCGTTTATTCTGCTCGAATATCCCCAGTGAGCCGGTAAGTTCAGCCATTTCGTAGCGCTCTACCAGTTCGTCATACAGTTCACGTTTTAGTGTGACGTCACGTTGCAGACGCAATAGCTGCTTGGCGTTGCTACCATAGTTTTTAGCATTGGCGGTCAGTTCGGCAATCATTGACTCCAGACTTGAGGTTTCTTGCTTCAACGACTCATATCGTCCGCGCACTATTTGAAGATTTTGAAGCTGAGTAATCAATAGCGGTTGAAACTCGCGGTTACTGCTGCCGGTACCTGCTGCGCTGGCAATGTCCCATAGCTGATCGGAATCCAATCCAGTTTGTTCACTGCTAAGTAATACTGAGCGCTCTTGCTCTAATCTTTGCAGTTCACGTAGCTTGGCCTGCACGGCGCTATGGGAGGTGGTGTATTTGGCTTTCAGTAGCGTCAATTCACTACGTATTTCAATGATTTGTTCTTCTAAACGACCAACGATTGGATTGGTTTTTGAAAGCTGCTGGTCTAAGGTACCGAGACTTTTCTCAATACCCGCAAGCTCAGCCTGCTTTTCCGCAAGCTTTTGTTTGAGTTTAGCCAGGCGGCTTAAATTCTCACTTTGCATTTCAGGCGTGGCAGCCGAGTGCGCATTGTAATACTCTGCCAATGCTTGCTCCGCTAGCTCCAAAGCTTGTTTGCGCTTCTCAATATGAATGGTTAGGAACTCGCTCGAATCGCGTATAGATGACCGCTCAGGGGCAAGCAGCTCTTCAATAAAGTGCACGCTCACTGACTCAAGCAACGCTTTCATGCCTTCAGGAGAAGAGGCAGAGTGCTCAATTTTGATAAAGTCTTTACCTAGCTGATTGACTGTTAAGTTGGATGAGATCTTAGCAATGACTTGATCTTGCTCGTAGGGGCTCATGTCATCGTTAATAAGATTCAAGTCGCTTGCGACTGAGAGCAATACATGACGACTGTTGAGCAGCGTTTTTAGTGCTGATAGACGTTCTTTGAGCATGGTGGATACCGCAATGTCTTCAAGGAACGGGTTCATTTTCGCGGTTTCTTGAATCAACATGCTGGTGTGAGATTTGTATTTGGGCGGCGTCATCGCACCAACTGCATAAGCAATGATTGGCATCACTAGAATAGGGATGACAATCGCGTAACGGCGACGCCAAGCCGCTGTCAGCATCACCAAAAGGCGTATCTTAAGCTCGCTCATAGTGCCTCCAAATACAGCTCGAGAGTGCTTGCTCTATTATCCCAGCTGTCGCAGTCGACTAAACCCTTGGGTAGGGTTTGGCTCTCACTGACAATACGTTTGAGCGTGACTACCATGTCATCGACATTACTAACCACATTTACGTGTTCGCGATAACCCGTGAGAGCTGGAAAGTCGGTACTTACGACAGGTGTTCTTGCCGCTAGGTACTCTTTCAGTTTTAGCGGATTACAGGCCTTGATTTGCTCATTGAGTACAAATGGCAGCAGGCTTACAGTCCAGTGCTGACTGTAGCTTGGCAGCTCGTGATGAGGCTTTGCTCCGAGATAGAATACGTTATCTGCCGCTGCAATAGGCAGGCTACTAAGCTCAATTTGGCCGATAAAGACGAAGTCCCACTCTGGCAAAGCAGCAATGGTTTGGTTGAGTAGTTCATAATTGAGCCAATTTGATAGACTGCCGTAAAACCCAGCTATTGGTCTGCCTCTATTGGGTAAATCTAGCGCACGCTTGGCTGGTTTAGAGAATTGTTCGCTATCTACGCCATGACTTAGCAAACGGGTTTTATGGCTCGGGAATTTTGTACATAGCTTTTCGCTGGCGGTGATCACTAAATCGGCCTGATCGACTAATCCGTTTTCATGTTCGAGAACGGTCTCGTGATCCACGCCAGCCAGAGCGCCAAAGTCATCACCGCAGTAATAGACAATTGATCGTTGACCAAGGAGCGCACAGACATCGGATGCGGTGGGCAGTGATGTCCAAACAATAGGATCGTTAAGCTGTAGTTTATCGATCATCGGCTTGAGTTGGTACGCCATCGCTTTTGCTGCTAGCTTGCGACTCCAAGCCGCTTTCGGAGCCGGTAAAGTGTGAATATTAGCGATAGTCATGCTAGCGGGCTTGTCGATGCGCGTAGGCTGAAATTGGCTCGCTTTACCCTTACCAAGCACTTTGCCAAGTGCGCGTTTCATATCATTTGTCGTTAAGCGAGGCTGTCTGAGACCAATCGAATTGACCCATAGTACTTTTCTTTTGCTCGCTAAACGCTTAATCAAGTGCTGGGTACTGGAAGGTAGCGCTCCGTAATCTTCACCGAAAACAATCAGATCTCGCATTGCTCTATCCTCTTATTGGGTGATTTGTTTCACTGCTTTGGCAGGGGAGCCAGCGGCGATCACATTAGCTGGTAAGTCGTGTGTTACCACGCTTCCCGCAGCGACGATAGTCCCTCTACCAATCGTCACTCCGGGCTGAACGGTGACCCCTGTTGCTAGCCATACATCTCGTTCTAGCACAATGTCACCCAATCTATGATCTTCATCTGGTGCGCCTAAAGCGCGCTGCTCGGCATTCAAAGGGTGCCCTGAATAACCAAACAGCTGACAGCGACCCGCGATACGCACGTTGTCTTGAATTTCCACTTTCCCTGCTACAGCAATAGAGACTTGCCATCCGATATCAACATTGCTGCCAACCTTGAGGGTTGGAGTGACCGATGGGTCTGGATGAGGCGTCGTGCGGCCACTCAAGGTGGTGTGACCGGATACACGGCATTCGTTGCCAAGCTCTATTTTTAGTGGGCCAGTTACTAATGGGAGACCGCTGTAGAGATAGAGTGAATGTCCGCAGTTAGCAAGGCGTCCCTTAAATGCTGGTGTGTAAATGAAAAGTCGAGTTAGCGTATCAAAGCCGCCTTTTAATACGGTGATGAGACGATACATTATCTTGTTGTAAAGTCGTGGTGTTGGGATACCTGCTGCACGCGCTCGTTTCAACATGGCAAACAGGCGACGCATTTTAGGATTCGGGTGGCTTCGAAGCCAAGTTTTGAAATCAAATGAAGTTGCTGTAGCCATAATCCTGTTCCTTGTTCTTTCCCTGAACTAGCGAGATGTCGCCAGTTTCAACTGTGTACTTTGTTCAATTCAAGAACTGAGCCAAAATATTTTTATAATAAAAACAGTCAATTACTTTGGTTCTGTACGCGAGGTTTTGTTTTTCTCAAATTGAGAAGCGATTTGTGAGACAGCAATAGTGAGTGCGGCGAGGATATAAATGGGCCATACGAACCCTTGTGTTAAGAAGGTGCCTGATACAAAGGTGCCAACAAGCCCGCTATAGACGGCCATGGCCATTGAGCGAAGGTAAGGAGGAATGTCGTCACTGCTATCAAGGTTTCTAAGAGTTTGCCTCGCACACTTAATCAAACTGGTGATAAACAGCAAAAAGACCGTTAGGCCGAGAAAACCGGACTCTGCAAGCACGCCGAACCAGGTGCTGTGCACGGCATGGTTTAGTCCATCCCAATGGGGGCTGTAAAAGAAGTAGTTGTAATAGAAGTTATCTAACCCAACCCCGAGTAGGGGATTATCTACGGCCATTTTAAACGCCGCTTCCCAAGCATAAACACGTCCCATTGCTGACTCATCGATACCCGACTCGGCAGCGCCCCCTGAGGAGCGGCTTGAAATACCAGCAACGGCGTAGAGTATAACCGCGCCAAAAAAGCCGAGTGAAAAGAACAACACTTTCGACTGGATAAATCGCCAACCAAACACGCCAAACACAGCGAGCGAGCCTAGCAGGCCGCCTCGACTTTGCGTGGCAAGAACCGCAAAAAATAGAACGATGGAAGTGGCGGCTGCGAGTAATCGCATCGGTATGCCGACACCACGGGTAGTGGCGGTCGCAACGGTAAAGGCCAATGGGAACATCAGCACCAGTGCTAAATCATTTGGGTCGCCAAGCATGGAGCCAAAGCTGCGTCCGATGGTGACTCGTGAGCCTTCAACCAAACCAATGCCGTTAATGGAGTTGGATAGCGCTTTACAGCCGACAATGAGCCCGGCGATAACAATAGCGAAAGAAAATCGAGACAGATCTTTTGATGAGGTGATCAGCCAAGATACTGCAAGCGTCATAATGATGATTTTTACGTAGTTGCCGGTGAACATGGAGATGGCTACGCCTTTATTCGACGCAAATGGGATACCGACGATCACCAGACCCCAAAACACCAGTAACCAAAAGTAGGTGGGGTGCCAATAGAGCCTCATTTTCTGGCTAAACACGGTATGCCAAATAAGCGCGGCCAAGGCGCCAGCTGAGAGCATCAAAGGGATCTTGAGCGGATAAAGTACCGGGAAGACTTCGTGTATTCGGAAGAAAGAAAAAACGATAAATAGAGTCACCAGCCAAAAAGTTTGGCTAAGTACCACCAAAATCCCAATTGGTAACAGTGCGACCACCAGGCCTATCACAGGATGTGGTGCCAACACCCATGCTGCCCCAACCAAACCACACAAAACCAAACTCAGCACAATGTGTTTGCTGTGTTTAGCCTGGTCGATTGAAGATGTGGTGGATGATTGAGTCATAATTGCCTAGCACTGTGTTCGTCGTTAATGACTAACTAGGCAAATAGAGTGCCAAACATCGAAGTGTGTCGGAGGCCTTGTGCAATGGGAGCTCTGGAGGGAGTAGATTAAGTCTTAATGAAAGAAACAGAGTGTTTCTCATTTTGGGAATCAATTTGAGCGGCGAGATTTACGCTTTGAGTCCGTATACCCCGAGCATCGTCGGTATGACTACATCGGTAGAGTAATTGAGTTCAATGGTTTGCTGGGCGTGATACTTGATTTGCGAGCGTTTTGCGTCTGAAAGTGAAAACCACGTGTTTAGTGTGATTCTCATGTCCTCAGAAGATGAGGCGATCCAGCCGTTACTACCAGTATCAATAACACTAGGAAGCTCACCTAGCTCGAAACTTATCACCGGTATTCCCCTAGACATGGCTTCTAGTGCAGCCATGGGGAGGCCTTCATAGCGTGATGTTATCAAAAGGAGGTCGACACTTTTCCATACCTCATTCATATTGGATTGGTGTCCATGAAACAGCACGTTTGGCGGAGCGATCTCTTTTAACAGCGCTCCCATCGGTCCTGAACCATAGATATGAAAATCATGGTTTGGAAAATGTGTGGCCATTTCAATGAACGTATCCGGGCCTTTTTCTTCACTTAACCTGCCGACAAACGCGACACTGCGCGAAGTCTGTGAAACAAGCGGCGCTTTAGGAACAAAGTTCTTTACCAATATGCTCTTGTAAGGGAGTTTCGACTGAATAGTGCGACTGACGCAGATACGCTGCTCGCTAAGGAAAGCACTGAATCTATCGAGAGCATCATAAAGTTTGACGCGACCTTTTGGCGTTTCTCCCGCGTGAAAGCTTGAAACAATACGAATTGAGTCGGTGAAGCCAATAAGGCGCGTGACTCGCGCCAAAAGGCTGCCTTTGTAGCCATGCGTGTGAATGACAGCTGGGCGTTGATTGTGCTGCTCGGCGCTAGAAATGGCCTCTTTAAGACGCAATAGTGGGTGGGTGTTGGGATATTCACGGCTCAGTATCATGGTAGGAATTGAACTCTGGTTTAGTGCCATTTCTAGCGGCGGAGTTGGGTGGTATTCGTTGGAAAATACCACCTTTGCCATGTAGTTGTGAGCGAGCAATCCCTTAGCGAGCTCCAAGACATGGGTCTCTATACCGCCAAATGAGCGGCTATCAAGTAATAACCAAATCACCGGATTAAGAGGCACTATCTTCGGCTTCCCATGCTTGTTTTTTACGATATACGGTAGAGGGGCTGAGCTCTAGTAACACCGCAGCATTGAGTACATTGCCATCGCAGTAGTCAATGGCTTGCTGAATGGTCTCCCGTTCTATTTGCCACATCGGACGGATGTTTACCTCTTGAGAGTTGCTTGGTTCTGCATTTGGCGGGGTGTGACTCACTGGGCTCTCCATTGGCATAGAAGTAGTGGTCATTTCAGGGGCAGCTTCTACTATCGGGCTAGGCGCTGGGCTGGTCTGCTGTACGATAGAAAGGCGGCTATTAGGTGCCAGCGAGGCCGGTGGTTTAGTTGCAGTTGCAGCCATGACTTCGGGCGGTAGATGTGATACTCCGAGAGACTTTTCATCATTAAGTACCACGATATTGCGGATAATATTTTGTAACTGACGTACGTTGCCAGGCCAAGTATAGCGTTTCAGATAGCGTTGTGCGTCTTTCGCTATGGTTTCAAACTTGCGTCTGTCTTGCTTGGAATAAATACGCAGAAAATGTTCCGCTAGCGTGACGATGTCACGGTCGCGTTCTCGCAGCGGCGGCATATGGATGGGAACAACGTGGACGCGATAGTAAAGATCTTCTCTAAAGCGGCCTTCTTGGACCTCTAAAAGTGGATCACGGTTGGTCGCGCAGATAATACGTACGTCTACTTTTTGCTCTTTTGTGGCACCTAAAGGTGTAAAGGTCCCCGTTTGTAGAAAACGCAGCAGTTTTTTCTGCATTTCCAAATCCATCTCGCAAAGCTCATCCAAGAACAGTGTTCCGCCATCGGCGAGCGAGGCGGCGCCTTTACGGTCAGTTGCTGCGCCAGTAAACGCCCCTTTGACATGGCCAAACACTTCACTTTCCATAAGATCTTTTGGAATAGCACCGCAGTTGATGGCAACAAATGCTTTGTCTTTGCGGTTACTTTCATTGTGAATGGCATTGGCGCAAACCTCTTTACCTGTACCACTTTCACCAATAATGAATACGCTGGCGTTGGTGTCTGAGACCGCATCAATGGTTTTATACACGCCCTGCATTGGGATGCTGGCACCAATAAAATCGTGGAAGCGTTCGCGATCCATTTTTTGCTGAATATCATCCAGCATGGTTTCAAGCTCAGCTTGCTTAAGGTGGATTTGGATAGAGGTTTTGAGTCTGTCAGCGCGGATAGGCTTTTCGAGGAAATCTTTCGCGCCTTTTTGAATTAACTTCACTGCCGTATCTACGCTGCCATGCGCGGTAACGACTACAACGGGAATGCTAATATTTTTCTCTTCAAGCCATTCCAGAATCTCGTCCCCTTGCATATCGGGTAGCTGTAGATCGAGGATGATAAGAGAAGGGATCGTACGTTCAAGTATGCGCTTTGCTTCACCGCCTGTCGCAGCATGAAGTAAGTCAAAAGGTTCATTCTTTAAGTATTGTTTGTAGAGAACGGCGAGAGAAGACGAGTCCTCTACCAAGAGTACCTTGGGTGTCATACTTACAATCCTTTGCTTTATTCGACGTTGTTCTTTTAATGATAGTACAGATTGTCAATTTGCAACAAAGTATCGTCTGTTAAGGTACTGAATAATAACAATTTGACAAGGGGACTCTCAAAATGAGAGCTCAAATCGATTGAGATAGGAAGCGGTTGTTGAGAACTTTGGTTTTCATCCAGTTGGTTACACGACTGGGTAGCCAGTTCAAGCGATCGATTTCTCGACAGATCTCGCTGGCAAGAGAAGGTTGATCTCGATAGTTGAGTACGGAACCAAGCAGTTGAACGGACGTGGCATCGTTCAAAATTTGCGTCGCTTCTGTCACCTGGTTGGTCATAGTGACGCCGCTTAGCACCACTAAAAAGGTACCGTCGCAGGCATTGGCCACCACTTGAGCCGGTATGTTGTTTTGATTGACGTTGAGAATGGGTGAAGTATCAAACACGACTCGGTCATATTCTTCCAACCATCGCTCAGTTTGCTTGCGAAGCTGAATTGGATCTTTAAACTGCAGACGTGTTTTCGGATCGCTTGGCACACTGACACCCAAAAACACTTTGGGAGACGAGGAATTACTGTCTTGCTCCTGAAGTAATTGACTTGAGGTATCACTGTGTTCAGAAGGTATATCAAAGTCGAGTGGTACTAAACTAGGGCGAAACATATTTAAATCGACCAGCAGTGTTTTGTAGCCAGCCAGCAGAAAACGTTCGGTTAGCGCTTTTGCTAGTGTTGTCGTACCTTCTCCACTATTACAAGCGGTCAAGCAAATAGAGCGGCACTGCTTTAACTCAGCATTTAGATACAGCTCTTCAATCTCAGCATGAGTGGCAGGTATCGTCATCACAGGGCTCCGATAATAGCAATGGTCGAAACGATTCGGAAAATATCAGTGAGCCCCAATCGTGCTTGTTCAGCAAAGCTGTTGCGGCGATCAGGTACATAAACGGTATCGCCAGCGCGAAGCACAGGTAGCATTCGAATGTCTGCTGTTTTACTAAACTCAACCAAATCAAATGAGCGAGCTTGCCCTTGGCAGCACGACATATTGACGATACTGATTTTACTGATGTAAGCACGCTCATCTGGGCCACCAGCTTCGGCTAAGATATCCAAAATGGTCATGTTGTCATTAAATACATAGCGGCCTGGGCTTTTCACTGCGCCAAGTACTCGAACCGTTTTTTCTTTTGGTGTATCAAGCCAGTTTTTGTTTTTCTCTGGTACATAGATGGTGTCACCGGGTTTCACTAGCGGCAAAATGGACTCGTCACCTGTTTCAAAGTAGGTCGACAAATTGAGTCTGCTTACTTTTGCATAAGGCTTGTCGCGATGGGTCACGCGAATGTTGTGAATGTCGGCGTCTTTAGTTGGTCCATCTGCAGCTGAGAGAATGTCTAGGAAATGCATCTCATTGGTAAAGCGATAGCGTCCAGGCGCATTGACCTGACCAAATACGTAGATGGATGCATCAGAGCTTTGTCTTACCCATTGAGCTTTGTTGTCTGACGGATCTTGGGGAAGATCATGTACCCTTACTACCGCGCCCGCGCCAATAAAAGGCAGCTCAGATTGTGGCGCGCCTTTTTTAATGAACTCATCGAGGTTAAAGACAACGGTTTTTCCGCCATTTGCCACTTCGATTTTAGAGGTATCTGCTCGCCCTTTAGGACCTCCAACGTGTGCCAATAAATCCATCAGATCCATTTCATCTGACCATTCGATACGACCGGGTCTTACTACTTCGCCAATGACATTAACAGCGCGATCAGGTGAGATTTTTAGCCATGACTTTTCATTGATATCTGTCTTTTCAGGTACAAAAATCGCATCACCGGCTTCGATAAGTGGCGCTTGAGTTGTGCTTAACCCTTCGGTGTAAGCGGTCATATCAAAAGGTATAATTGAGCCGTCAGATTTAATCACACGCATTTGACGAGACTCGGCAAAACGTGTTGGACCGCCGGCATTGGCGAGTATATCCATAAATGTCGCGCCGGGCTTACCCTCGAATGCGCCCGGTGCAGCAACTTCACCCATAACATAAACGGTGTTAGAGCCGGATTTAATTTCCTCTTCCTGCTTAGGGACGAATATAGTTGCGCCCGGCTGCAATGGTGGCAGTAGTGAGGTATCACCACTATCTAAATAGCGCTTTAAGTTGAATAGAATAGGGGAGTTATTGCTGATAACACGAATTTGCTCGACGCTGGCATAGCGTGTTACCCCGCCTGCGCGCATAAGTACATCGACAAGGTCGGTATTGGCTTTGTAAGAAAATGAGCCTGGTGCATTGACCTCACCAAACACCTTGATTGCTTGGCGAGAATCGGCACTGTCACCAGAGTCAGCGAGCTTTGCCGCATCAAACTCTTGCTCAACATTACCGACAAGCGGCGAAGCTGGTACAAAGAGAATATCTAAGGACTCCAGAGCGGGTAAGTCGCTGTCATCCCCGGTATCAAGGAACTGTTTGTAATCAAACTCACTGCGCTCCGCTCCTCTTCGGTGAATCATTTTATTGAGCTGAGCCCCGGCTCTTAGGCCGCCAGCGGCTTGTAGCGCCATTTGTACGTTCGAGTTATAAGGGATGGTGTACTCCCCTGGTGCCTCAACATAACCCTGTACGGAAATTAGGATTTGGCGCTCGGCGATGAATACTTTGACGTTGCTGGTATCGCGAAAGACCGTGCTCAGAGCATCCACTACGACAGATTCAAGCTGGTTTTCATCAAAACCGGCGACGAAGACTTGCCCGACTTCAGGTAGATTAATACGGCCGCGTTTGTCGACTTGAAATGCTCGGTTAAGGCTAGACTCGCCAGGTAGGTCAACTTGAACAAGGTCGCCCACTTGGGCGTTTTTTTCGTCAGCGAGTGCAGCTGGGCTGAACACAACCACCAACATTGTCAATAACAGTGTTGCTAGGGTATTGAGAAGCTTCATCATTGTGCTCCTTTGTCAGCAGCTCCATGTCCAGTATGGCTACTTTCTGTGGCGCTATAACTTTCTGTAGCGCTATAGTTATCAGCAATGACATCAACGCTTACGCGGCGGTTGGTGAGCATGACGCCCGGTGTGTTTCCCTCATATAAGGGCAACTCTTCGCCTAAGGAGTGTGTGTCGATGCGATTTGGTGCTAATCCAAAGATGGTTAGGTAACGTTTTACCTGTTGCGCGCGTCCTTTGGCGATTCGCTCGTTGTATTCTTTCGTTCCAGTCGCATCTGCGTGGCCTGTGACCGACAATCGAATGTTCGGGTACTGTTTTAAAATGTTCGCTGCCTCAGCTAAGTGCCCCATATACTTAGGGTTAACTTCAATAGAGTCATAGGCAAACTGATTGTCGACATTTAAAAGGTTGTAGATGCGTCTTACTACCGACATTTGGTCATCAAATGCGGCTCCTTTAGCTGGTGGCGCGCAGGTTGCTTGGCTCAATACGTAGTCTAGTCGTAGCTCTAGGTCGTTCAATTTTTTTCGCTGGATAACGATGTCGTTGGCGGCGTCAATCCAGAGTCCGCCCTCAAGCTCTCGTGCGATACGGTTTTGCTTCTCCTGAGCTTGCAATACTGCAGCGGGAAAGCACCATTGAGCGCCTTCTTGTATTAGTGAATCTAAGTGGAGTTTGGTCAGCTTCCAATCGAAGCGCAGCCCATGCTCTGGGCCGAGTGGTTCGTCTGGCATGACAGGTGAAAAATCGGAGCCTACATATTGTTCGGCGATGCCTCCGGTTCCATCATCAGGATAACTGGTACATGCAACCAGAAGACTTGCCAAAATACAGGTTAATGCTTGTTTTATACCCGTGTTTACTTCCATGTAGTGACCACCTATTTTGCCAACTCTATAGTCTAATATTTTGAGGCTATAAGTACTCGTTACTGGCGTGAGTATTGACTGGAATAGCCTGACCAATTCGAAGTAACTTTATGATTTGCAGGGGCTGTCCTGTGACATTTTCCAGACGCATTTTTCGTTCACGTTCAACGAGTCGCTTATACAAATAAACAATAGCACCGATGCCAGAAGAATCCATAAAGCGCACTTGTTCTAGGTCGATTTCTATTTCTTGGTGTCCATCATTGTGAATGATGTCATCAATTTGAGCTTGAGCTGATCGGCTGCCTCGAGCATCAAAATCGCCTAAAACTTTTACTTGAAGGGTTTGAGTGTTGGTTTCTGCTTTTAGTAGTTCCATGGTCTTGTCCTCGTCCTGAATGGCCAAATTGTTTCTACATCTAATAGATTGCATGGAGTGTGCCAATAATTTAGTTGTTATATTTCAATGGATTGTTGTTTTGTGGCGGTGTGTTTATCAAATTGAAGATGTGATTCTCAAATTGAAAATAGAAATAGCAGGGTGAGAAAGGAAAAATGTAGCGGAAGGCGGTAAATGGATAGCCTTAATGTAGCGATGTGGAAGACTTGCAATCTAGCTCCACCACTAGCGAGTGGCAGAGCTAGATTCTGCTAATAGATAATGGCCGTTTTCACCATGGCCTTGAAGCGGCGAACGCTAGGGTAGGTGACGAAGGTTTGCACATGTTTTGCTGTACGATGGAAATAACCTTTGTGCTGCGAAGCATACTCGCAGTAGGCGTCCATTAAACGCTCATCGACAAAGCGCTTCGCTTTGGAGCACTGAGCTTGAGCAAAGCTGACGTGACGCTGAGCAATCGTCTTCATCGCTTCAATGCGTTTTGGAACATTCGAAGAGACGCTGCCTTGGCGCATCAGGTAGTGCATGCGAATTTCGTTGGTAAACGACACGTCACCAATCTCACTTAACTTTAACCACAGATCCCAATCACTGGCGCTTGGCAACTCACAGTCAAACCCTTGTACTTGAAGGTAAGCATCACGGCGACACATGACCGAAGAAGTGCCGACTATGTTCTCTTTGAAAAGCATTGCGGTTGCATGGTTTAACATTTGATAGCCGGTAGTGGCAGATTGCGATTCAATATGGCGTTGAAACTCGGGCCAGTATTGAAAACATGGAATGATGAACTCGTTTGCCTCATTGATGTGCTCGTAATTGGTAAAGCTGAGTACGCAGTTGGGGTGCTCACTCATAAAAGCCACTTGTTCGGCGAGTTTACTGTGTGTCCATAGATCATCAGCATCTAAAAATGCTATCCATTCGCCTTTGGCTTGCGATACGCCAAGATTGCGAGCGGCGCCAGGCCCTCCACGCTCACTTAGAATGAGTGAGATATGTGGATGGGTATGACTTAACTCAGTTAAGTACTCACGTGAACCGTCCGTGGAACCATCGTCAACGAACAGGATTTCGTAATGGGTATAAGTCTGCTGCTCGATGCTTTGTAAGCACTGAGGAAGGTACGCCAAACAGTTGAAGTTTGGAATGACAATACTGACGGTTGGGGTTGAATGTGAAGTCATGTTGGAATTCCTTATAAACGTTTAGCGAACGTATCAGTGTGGATGGCGTTGTCGGCTTGTTTCGCTTTAGGTCGCCAGTTTTGCATCAGCCAAAAGCTTAATAGGGCAGTTTGTACTAACCAGCCTGCTATCAGATAGATTGGTGATAGTTGGTTTAGAACAATAAAGCCTGTTACCCAAGCTAGGTGAACAGCAAGTTGTATGTAGTGATGATTCAACACCAGTCGCTTTTGGCTGGCGCGGTCAAACAAGTAAGCACGTAGCGCATAGAGCGCGACAAAGGCAAACACAACGCCTTGGATCCCAAATAGCCAGCTTGATAAGGTAAACGCAGTGAGCGCTGCTAGTGCCATAATCGTATTGATTTTTAGAACAATTTTGGGCTGCTTCTCAATGTAGCAACCTGTGGTTAAGGTATGGGATATTTGCTTAAAAGCGATGCCCAGTGCTAGCCATGGAATCCATTTTGAGGCTTCGTGATAGCGTGCTGGGAACCAGTTTTCGATAATCACAGGTGCGAACAGTGCGATACTCATTGCGAACCAAATAGTGGTATGGCAAAGAGTTTCGGCGATACGTACGGTTTTTGCTTTGCCGTTCTCTTCATTGAGTATCTGAAAGCGTTTTGGAAACCACCATAAAGTGAGGGGTTCACACAGAAAGGCAACAATGAGAGCGAACTGCATCGCGATAGCGTATTGAGCTAATGGTTCTAGTCCAACTGACGCCGCCAAGATCCAGCGCTCAGCACCTGCTGCAACAAATAGTAGTGATCCAGAGAAGATAAGAGGTAGCCCATAGTGCCTCATTTGCTTAGCTATTTGAGCATCCCAGCTAAATGAAAGTGAACACCATTGTTTGACTAACAGAAGGGTTGCTAAGTACAGAGAAGAGAGTAAACCGGAGAGCAATACGCCAGTCAAACCTAAACCGTAATGTAAGAAAGCAAAGGTTAAAACGGCTTGAATCACAGCTTTACTACTTGTTAGCAAAAAGAACAAGCGAGCATTGTCGACTAATCTTAGCCAGGTTAGCGGCATGTTGATGGTACAGCTGACAATCAGGGTCAACGTGACCAAAATAAAATCTGTGCTGCTGATTTGTGTCCATGTGGACAGTACAAAAAGACCAATTGGTACGGCAGCGATGAGTGCCATGACGGCGATAATGAGCTGTTGAATCGTGGCGGTGCTGTTTAACGTGTCAAACGCGCTGCCTTTTGCCTCTCCAGCTTGCTTGTATAGCGCTTCTATCAAACCAAAACCAAGGATAATGCCACCGACGTTTAATATGGAGAGCCATAGATCAAGCTGACCGTAGTCCGTGGTAGACAGCGCCCCAGCAACAATCGGCAGCATGATAAACGATACGCCTTTCATCAAAACAAGCCCTGCGGCGTAGTAGAGCGACTGTTGTATAGCGCGGCTCATAGTGTCGCTCCTTGTAACTGGTCGTTGCCTTCAATGGCGGTGGCCAGTTTTTTAGCTGAGTTGCGAGCACTGTAAAGTCGAGTCACACGAGTTCGCGCTTTGTCTAACTGGCTCATTCGCTGTGAGATGGTCAGTGAATACGTTTTGACGATGGCGGCCGCCAAACTTTGGGGATCTTTTGGTGGTACTAACAGTCCGGTACCTTCAACGATCATTTCCTTGCAGCCCATGAAGTTACTACAAATCACCGGCAGCCCAAGAGCCATCGCTTCTTTTACGACAACTGGCCCTGTGTCTCTATCGCCGTCACGCGCTTCACAAAAAGGAGTGCAAAGTGCTAAGTAGTGTGCGGCGTTATCAATAATCCATTCTGAGGGACGGCTGCCGAGAAAGTGCACTTGCTCAGCAATGCCCAACTGATTGGCTAGCGCGACAAGCAGGGATTTCTGTTCACCATCACCGACAAGATCCAACATGGGACGTTCATCATCTGGAAGTAACGCGATGGCTTGAAGAAGATCAACCAGCCCTTTTTTCTCTGTGAGGCGGCCAACAAAAAGTAACCGCCCATTGTGATGTTGGCGAGGATGAAATGGGTAGCGGCTAAGCTCTATGCCGCATTCAACTAAATGCACTGGATGATTAGGTGCAAGCTCTAGAAATTGGTTACACATATCTTCACAAACGCAGACTGAAAAGCTGGAAGATTCGAGCTTAAGGGCCAAGTCGGCCGGGCGCGCATAAACATCGTAACCGTGGCCGACGAAAGAGACTTGGCAACCTGAAAGCTTGCTTGCTGCAATCGCTGTCGCCGCGGTATGCAGAGCAAAATGAGCATGAAGGTGGTCACAGTCATTCTCTATTGCCACTCGTGCGAGTTGTCCTGCACTGCGTATCAGTGATTTTTTTGGAAGGCCATTTTGACGAACAATGAATGACAGCGCTTTGACGCTTCTGAATGGGTTACGAAGCCAAATGGCAAGAGCCGAAAAACTGCTAATGCTAGAAAGCGCAATGGCCTTATCAAGCAGCGGCTTATCAACAGGCTGACCACCATTTTGATGGATGTTGAAGGCAAAGGGCTTCACTTGATACCCCAGTGCTTCCATCGCACGTATCTCTGTACCGACGAAGGTTTCTGACAGAACAGGGAAGTCGCTGAGTACGTAACCTAGAGTCTTCATTGCTTGCTCCTATGCGCCAGTGATGGATTGAATAGCGGTTAGCGGCTTCGATGGTGACCAAACCGCGCTAAAGCCTAGAGTCGGTAAATGTTGCTGAACGCGTTGCCATGACTGATCATCTTTGATGTTGTTCAGGCAGTTCATCTGACGCAAGCTGCGCTCAATGGTGCCACGAGATAAGTGCTTTGCTAGCTCGCTGTAGTTGTACATTGGCGTGCTGTTTTTGCCCCAGTTTTCAATGCCTAGGCGGCTCGTCAATGCTGGGTAGCGATAGCTAAGTGGTAATCCGTGGCTAAGCGGCTGATCTGTTTTGTCCCAGCGAATATTGGCAAGCTTTGGAGACAGTTTCTGTATCGCTTTTCGATGGAAGCGACTTGCGAGTTTATAGCGGACTGGTAAGTGAGCAATCTGATACAGCGCATCTTTGTTGAGAAATGGATGGCTGCGAAGGTAGTACGAATCTAACATTTGTTGGCCGCAAGCGACAAAGCGAACCACTCGATTTTGTAGATAGAAGTTGTCCAAAAAACGTGCTGGTGTATCAAATTGATGGGCGTGACGTTCAATGATTCTATTTAGGACATTGAGCATTGCTTCTTTGTATTGAGGCGCATAGTTGAAAAAGGGTGTGGCTGATTTCGAATATTCCTCTCGAATGTAACGCTTAGCCCGCTCCATCAGTGATGTGTGACCTACCATGCCTTGACCAAAGATACTAAAGCCGGGAAAACCACGGTCGTAGTAAAATGCCCTTGCTACTTCAGCACCAGTGCCAGTCAGAAGCATGCGCCCAGAGGTTTGTGCCAACAGTGAAGAATCAAGAATCGAATGGGCATGATGAAGAGGGACTTCACCATTGCCGAGATCTGCGACACGTTGAATGGTGCTAGGGTCAGTTGGTGTCGCGAACTCGTTTCCAGTAATCAAACGAAGCCCTGCACACTCGGCAAGGGTTTTGGCAATTTGATGGTCACTAGAGAGAGGTGAGCCATAGGTTAGCGTCGTTGGCTTTTTGCCTAGCGCTGTGGCAGCAGACAGAATCAGGCGAGAGTCGAGCCCGCCACTTAATGACACTATTGGCTCACTGCCACAGTTAAACGCTTCGCGAACGGCTTCAACAAAGGCTTCCAATGCATCGTCAAAGCGGGTGATGTCGTTACCTAAAATTGGGGTGTCTTGATGAGATTCGACGTTGGTGCGCTCTGAATCTATGGTGACCGTTGTGTTCCCATTGAGGCAGTGGATCTCATCCCATAAGGTTTGCTCATCAAACAACTGGCCGAACGCCACTAACGTGCGTTGAGCGCTCGACGTTTTGGGTTGGTGCTGCGTAAAGGTGCTAAGCGCTTGACGACTGGTATAAAGTGCAGTGCTGTGTTGATGTTCGCAAACCCAAACTGGGAAGATGCCAAGACGATCTGTGCATGCTTGTACAGTTTGCTCATCGTTATCGACAACAATCCAACTGCGACCCCAATAAGATTGGCTGCGGTTTAGACTCACATCAGCGATGATGTCAGCATCACTAGCAGCGCTGGCTGGGTCGCCCCAACAAATCACGGTTTTATGGCCAAGAACCCAAATGGTCGCACTATCCAGTTCGCCATCATTGGCCGTGTTAGTCATGCCGACTGCTTGGTTGGTCGCTTTAGGAATTGTAATTAGATAATGTGCCATAACCCTGCCTCAGAAGTTTGTTTGATACCTCTGTATTGCAACAGCCGTGCCTAAATTTAAATACAATAAATACAATTAGTTACGTTTATTTCTTGATGTGGTAAACGTGTTTTATCATTTTGACAATCAAAATCAGATTGAGAATTGGCATAGAGATAGGATTGAGAGCGGACAGAAAAAGAGAGCCACAAGTGACTCTCTTTTATGAAACTACAATTCGCTAAATGCTGGAATCGCTAGCGTTAAGCACGCGCACGGCGTTTAGGTGCGCCTTTACCATTTGGTTTACCAGCTGGCTTTCCGCCTGATCTTTGCTGACCATTTGGTTTGCTGTTTGGTTTACCGTTACCTTGTTTGCCAGGGCCTTTAGTACCATTACCGTGAGCACTATGACCCTGAGTGCCATGACCTTGGTTCTGACTACCCGCGGGGCGTTGACCTGGTTTCTTGCGGCGCTGACCATCGGTTCGGATATCTGGTTGCCCCTTGGTGTGCTTGGTAGCAAATCGATTCGCACCGTGACGGCCGGATTTACGGCGCTGCGCTGGTGTGCGTGAATCGACATCTTCAGCCGGCACCAAGCAGCTCGGTTTATCACCAATGAGGTATTGTTTACCCATGTTAACCAATGCTTCACGGATCAGTGACCAGTTGTCTGGATCGTGATAACGCAACAAGGCTTTGTGCAAACGGCGCTGACGTTCACCCTTGGCCACTGGCAAGTCTTCACGTTTCTTGTACTTGACGCGTTTCAGTGGGTTCGTTTCTGAGTAATACATGGAGGTTGCATTACACATTGGTGACGGATAGAAGTTCTGAACCTGGTCACACTCAAAGTTGTTCTTTTTCAGCCACAGCGCTAGGTTGAGCATGTCTTCATCTTCCGTCCCTGGGTGAGCAGAGATGAAGTATGGGATCAGGTACTGTTTCTTACCCGCTTCGGCGCTGTATTTTTCAAACATCTCTTTGAAGCGGTCATAGGTCCCCATGCCTGGCTTCATCATCAGATCCAGAGGACCTTTTTCCGTATGCTCTGGTGCGATCTTTAGATAGCCACCGACGTGGTGGGTCACCAGTTCACGAACGTACTCTGGAGATTCAATGGCCAAGTCATAACGAACACCAGAGGCGATCATGACTTTTTTCACGCCATCGACTTTACGTGCTGCGCGGTATAGATCGATGGTGTGTTTATGATCTGTGTTGAGCTTGTTACAGATACCCGGGAAGACACATGAAGGACGACGACAGTTGGCTTCGGCCTTTGGATCAGAGCAGCCCAAGCGATACATGTTGGCCGTTGGGCCGCCAAGATCGGAGATGGTTCCAGTGAAGCCCGGTACTTTGTCGCGGATCTCTTCAAGCTCACCAATAATTGACTCTTGTGAGCGGTTTTGAATGATACGTCCTTCGTGCTCAGTGATCGAGCAGAACGAACAACCACCAAAACAGCCACGCATAATGTTAACCGAGGTCTTGATCATGTCGTAGGCAGGGATCTTGGCTTTACCATATTTAGGGTGAGGAACACGCGCGTATGGCAGGCCAAACACGTAATCCATCTCTTCTGTGGAGAGCGGGATCGGTGCTTGGTTTACCCAAAGCTCGCGGTTGCCATGGCGTTGAATCAGTGCACGGCCCGAATACGGGTTGGTCTCAAGGTGCATAACGCGGCTAGCATGAGCGTAAAGAATACGGTCATTGTTGAGCTTCTCGAAGGGTGGCAAGCGCACTGCCGTTGAGGCAGCATCATGACGAGATGGGCGAATGGTAATCGGTTTCGCTTCAGCCTCGGTTTCTGATTTATTGGTATCGCAGTTTGACTCCACCTTGTATGGGTTTTGCGGCACGAATGCCTTACCCGGCTTTTCAATACGCGATGAGTCAATGATGGTGTATTGCTCAGGCTCTGCGGCTAAGTTGACTGCGGTGCCGCGAATATTGGTCATGTCAGTGACGCTTTCACCATCAGCCAACCGGTGTGCGACCTCTACGAGCGCTCGTTCGGCGTTACCAAACAGCAGGATGTCCGCTTTGGCATCAAATAGTACTGAGCGACGAACTTTATCTGACCAATAGTCGTAGTGAGCAATACGACGCAAGCTAGCCTCAATACCACCCAGTACGATAGGGGTTTCTTTGTAGGCTTCTCGGCAACGCTGAGAATAAACAAGTGTTGCACGGTCTGGACGTTTACCCCCTTCGTTGTTTGGTGTGTAAGCATCGTCGTGGCGCAGTTTTTTATCCGCGGTATAGCGGTTGATCATAGAGTCCATGTTGCCAGCAGTGATACCGAAGAAGAGATTCGGTTTGCCGAGGCTCATGAAGTCATTTTTATTGCTCCAATCTGGCTGAGCAATGATACCGACGCGGAAGCCTTGTGCTTCAAGCAAGCGACCAATGATAGCCATACCAAAACTAGGATGATCCACATACGCATCGCCCGTGACAATAATGATGTCACAGCTGTCCCATCCAAGGGCGTCCATCTCTTTTCTGCTGGTGGGCAAAAAAGGAGCAATACCAAAGCATTCCGCCCAGTATTTTTTGTGCTCATGGATTGGGGTAATGTCGTTGTGCATATTTTAACCTCTAGTTTTGAAGGCGGGCATTATATACTTCAATTCCAGTGACTTCAAAGCCCAAACAAAGTGTGGTTATTTTAGTACACGACGAGTCAATGGCATTCGTCCTCAAGCTGATATATCATCAGCGCCAATGATTTTTGCTTTGAACTCATACCCATGATTACCGCTGTTTTGACATTACTTGCTCCGGCACTTGCCGTAGCGATGCTTGTACTTACCCTTATTTTAGCAAAGGGCGACATTTGCCCGGGGCAGAGGGGCCGAATTCACAAGCTTTTGCCGGCAATCGGCATACTTTGGCTTGCTATCGCTTCTTTAAAGATCGAAGCCTTCTTGGTGGTGTTTGCTCTCTTTTATTTTTATTCCAAAATTCAAACAGGAAAGACGCGAGAGAAAGGACCTTTTTGGGCGTTGCATCTTGCTAATGGTATGGCGATGACATTCTCGGTGATTTTAATCTCACAACAGCCAAATCTTGCTCAGTCGTTGTCACTTGCCAGCGCTGGATTGTTGTTGGGCGCAGCATTCGCCCATTTACTGTTAACCATGGCTAAAACACGGCTTCAGGCCTTTCATCGCATTTTACCTGTATCAGGCGTTGTTTTTGCTATGTTATTGGCATTGAGTTTTGTGCTGAATGCTTATCAGTGGGAGCCTGAGGTCGTTGCTAACTACACTCCAGCGGTGATTATCTCTTTGCTCATGTTGATGGCTGGCGTGGTGATTTGGAGCTGGCATATTATTCGTCATCAAGCTCCAGCGAAAGGTCAGCTTGCGGTCGCATTTCTCAGCCTTTTGGTGACCAATATTGGTTTATTACAGCTTTACTGGCTTGCTTGAGACGTAAACCTCGAACTGTAAACCAAGTCACTTTCTATTCCGTAATAAACAGCTAGTCTTTAAAGGCTAGCTTTTTTTATGGAGTGTGGTTATGGATCTAAGTAATGTGAGCGGTTTTGACAGTATTATTTTGCTTGGTATCGTCAACGAAAAATTGCGTCTTGAGTGCGACTCGTTTGACGACTTAGTTAGCATGTATGAAATGGACGTAGAGGGAGTGGTGGGCAAACTGGATATGCTCGGCTATCAGTATGATCCATTAACCAATCAGTTCAAAGCGTACCAACGTTAAATCACCAATCATAGAAAAGGTCGCACAACGCGACCTTTTTCAACTTGTAAACTCGGCTTCAGATTATGGCTTGTTAGCCACAGCACTTTTTGTGTTTTTTACCGCTACCACACGGACATGGGTCGTTGCGGCCTACTTTCAGTGACTCAACGGTCAGCGGTTTAGGAGGAATGCTGTCATCGATTTTACCATCGACGTAAAACCACTGTCCTTGTTCAAATAAGAAGCGGGAGCGCTCTGCGAGGCAGTACTCATAACCACCGTCTCTGAGAAAAGCGCGAAAGCTGACATAACCCTCGTTTTCATTGCTGCCATTCTCACTGCTGGTGACCTCAAGCTTTCGCCAGTCGCTGTTAATAGAGTCAGCGATTGCTTCCCGCTCATTCTCAGCCTGACAGCTTGGATGGTATGTTGCGATTACAAAGTCGACGTTTTTGGTGAGGTGTGCACTGTAGCGAGCACGCATCAGTTGTTCAGGGTGTTTGGCTAGCGTGACGTCTTGGTGAATAGGTTGGCAACACACGTCATAGTTTTTGTTGCTGCCGCAGTAGCATGGTTTCATGTTCGGTCTTTGATTTGGTGTTGAACGCTTACGCGTGAACGTGGTATTCGGACTCAATTGCTAGTAGGTCTTCAGTCCACTTAATGGCGTTATCATAATGCTTCGCAAGTTTTTCGTCACTGATGCCGAGCTTATCTCGATAAGCAATAACGGTTGTCCAGTCGGCATTCTCATACGCTTTTACCAAGGACAGAATATTGCCAAGCTTGCCTTGCTTAGTCACTAACGCTGATTTGACCATATGGTCGATAGGCATCTTTTCAACCAACTCTTCCAAAGGTTGATCAAACAGCGAGTCTAGTAACGAAAACATACCTGTGAGAAAGCCGAGACCCTCGTCGAGATTCGTGTTCATGTCACGCAACAATAGCTCACAAAAGCGTGCTCGTTGAATCGACAAGCTGTAGAGGCTATCTGGTTTGTCATCTTGAGTAGAAGTAATCGCGACTAAGGAGATAAATTTACGCAGTCTCTCTTCACCCAGATACACCAACGCTTGTTTAAACGATTTGATTTCTGAGCGGATAAGATACGAGGCATTCACAAACGTCAGCAGTTTGTAAGATAAGGTGACATCAAGGGAGATCAGTCGTTCAAGCTCATCGTAATTAATGTCTTGGTTGGCAATCTCTTTGCAAAGCTGAACCACTGTTAAAAAAGACGGTTTGATTTGCTTGCGACGAATCAACTGAGGACGACTAAAGAAGTAGCCCTGAAACTGGTCAAAGCCGACCTGCTTAGCCAGTTCAAATTCTTCATAGGTTTCAACTTTCTCTGCTAAAAAAGTAATATTGTGAGGACGCAACTTTTCGATGAGTGCTTCGGCCTTTTGGAGCGAGTACTGGCGAATATCAATTTTGATAATTGATGTATATGGCAAGAACGGTAACCATTCTTTGCGTGGGACAAAATCATCCAAAGCGATGGTGTAACCTGCTTGAGACATTTTCTTAATCGCAGCAAGCAACTCAGCAGTTGGTTCACAGCTTTCTAAAATCTCGATAACTAGGTTGTCTTTGGGAAATAGGGTCGGAACTAAATTTACTAAGCTTTGGTAAGGAAAGTTTACGAAGCCTAGTTTATCGCCTATCGTACTGTAATGTGTGGCGAGAAAGTGCTCAGAAAGAAGGCGGTTAGTAGCCAGTTCTGGGTCAATATCTGGAAAGGTATTGTTGGGCCCGTCCCGAAAAAGCAGTTCATAGCCAACAGTTTTTTGTTCGCTATCCAAGATAGGTTGTCTAGCGATGTACGAGTATTTCAAATTTTGCATGATGATCTCAAAAACGTTGACTCATAGTAACGTCTAATTACTTTCTTTGACTATGAAACTATTGGAATTTCGAGGGGTAGTTCATGGTTTGCTAAAAAAACGGCGCTCTAGACGCTGTGATTCAGGCTCACACACCAATACCGAGCCTTGTTGATACCAGTCGCCGAGCACAATTCTTGTTGTGGGTTGGCCTTTAACGGTAAACTCATGTGTCCCCGGACGATGTGTGTGCCCGTGAATCATAAGGTCTGTACCGGTCTCGCGAAGCAGATTTTCTACCTCACCTTGGTTCACGTCCATTATGTCTAGTGACTTACTTGACTTAACCTCTTTGATATCGCCCTGGATTTTATTCGCAATACGCCGTCTCGTAAAGAAGGGGAGGCGATTAAATAGCCATTGCAGCCAAGGCATATGCACTTTGGCGCGAAACTTTTGGTAACGTACGTCATCAGTACATAGCGTATCCCCATGCAGTATCACTGCTTTCTTACCGTAGAGGTCGATGACAGTATGTTCATCGAGTAGGGTAATACCGGTTGCTTTACAAAAACGTTTTCCCAACAAAAAGTCGCGATTGCCCTGAATAAAGTACGTATCTACGCCGCGCTGGGTCAGGGTAAGGAACTCTTGCTTAATCTGAGCGGCAAAAGGTGAAGGGTCATCGTCACCAATCCAAAACTCAAACAGGTCACCGAGTACATACAATGCATCTGCGTGTATGGCTTCTTCGCGCATGAACTTAACAAAGCAATCCGTGGTTTTGGGTAACTGAGGGGAAAGGTGTAAGTCAGAAATGAATAATGTTGTCATAATATATAGCAAGGGAGGGCAAGCCCTCCCTTTTAACGATTACTCTTGAATCGTAGAACCAGTGATGATCACTTCTTCTAGAGGTACGTCCTGGTGCATACCCATAGAACCTGTGCTCACACCTTTGATCTTGTTAACGATGTCCATGCCTTCAACAACTTCTGCGAATACACAGTAACCCCAACCGTCTAGGCTCTCAGAGCGGAAGTCTAGGAAAGTGTTGTCGTTTACGTTGATGAAGAACTGAGAGCTCGCAGAGTGCGGTTCCATAGTACGTGCCATAGCCAAAGTACCTACTTTGTTGCTTAGGCCGTTGTTTGCTTCGTTTTTAATTGGAGCACGAGTTGCCTTTTCTTTAAGACCAGACGTCATGCCACCACCTTGGATCATGAAACCGTCGATAACACGGTGGAAAAGCGTGTTGTCGTAGAAACCATCGCGGCAGTATTGTAGGAAGTTTGCACTTGTTTCTGGTGCTTTTTCTTCGTTCAATTGAATTTTGATGTCGCCGAAATTAGTGTGAAGGGTGATCATGATGAATACCTATTCCATTTTTCTATTTTGAAGCCATGATTCTAGCTTAACTCCCTGTACAAGCAATAGTAGAAAGCGGGATATCTTCAATAAAAGGAGCGCTTTTTATACAACGGATACGGTTGGTCGCAAAAACTGCCGTAAAAAGCCGAGATTTCTTTGCTTATTGGCTCCATTCTGCGGAGCTTTATGGTTATAATCGCCGATACATTTTAAACGTAATAGTTCAGATAGAGATCATGTTAAAAATATACAACACACTGACACGACAAAAAGAGGAATTCAAACCTATTCATGCGGGCAAAGTCGGCATGTATGTCTGTGGGGTCACTATTTACGATCTCTGTCACATCGGTCACGGTCGTACTTTTGTTTCATTCGATGTGGTATCTCGTTACCTGCGTTACGTCGGTTATGACTTAACATTTGTGCGTAACATCACGGATATCGATGACAAAATCATCAAGCGTGCTAACGAAAATGGTGAGTCTTGTGAGTCGCTAACCGAGCGCCTAATTGGTGAAATGCACGCAGACTTCGATGCATTGAATATGAAGCGCCCAGACATTGAGCCTCGCGCGACAGAGTTCATTGCAGAGATCATTGCGCTGGTTGAAAAGCTCATTGAGCGCGGATTTGCTTACGTTGCTGATAATGGCGATGTGATGTTTGAAGTGGGTAAGTTTGACGAGTACGGCAAGCTGTCTAAGCAAGATCTAGATCAGTTGCAAGCAGGTGCTCGAGTAGACGTAGAAAGCGCAAAACGCAGTCCACTTGATTTCGTACTTTGGAAAATGTCTAAGCCAGGAGAACCTACATGGGAATCACCGTGGGGCGCAGGCCGTCCAGGTTGGCACATCGAGTGTTCTGCAATGAACTCATCGATTCTTGGTGACCACTTCGATATCCACGGTGGCGGTTCAGATCTTCAATTCCCACACCACGAGAATGAGATTGCTCAGTCTTGCTGTGCACACGACACACAGTACGTGAACACTTGGATGCACAGTGGCATGGTGATGGTAGACAAAGAAAAAATGTCCAAGTCGCTAGGCAACTTCTTTACTATTCGAGACGTTCTTGGTCACTACGATGCAGAAACGGTTCGTTACTTCCTAATGTCTGGTCACTACCGTAGCCAGCTTAACTACAGTGAAGATAACCTAAACCAAGCGCGTTCAGCACTTGAGCGTCTATACACGTCACTACGTGGTTTGGATGTAAATGCTGAGCCTACTGGCGGCGAAGACTATGTGACTCGCTTTACAACAGCGATGAACGATGACTTCAATACTCCAGAAGCCTACTCAGTGTTGTTTGACATGGCGCGTGAGATTAACCGTCTGAAAACGGTTGATATGGCAGAAGCAAGTCAGCTTGGTGCGCTACTGCGTGAACTGGCAGACATCATCGGTATTTTGCATCAAGATCCAGAAGCCTTCCTTAAAGGTGATGCGGGTGACGACGACGAAGTGGCGGAAATCGAAGCGCTGATCAAACTTCGCAATGACTCGCGTGCATCGAAAGATTGGGCGAATGCTGATTTGGCCCGTGATAAGCTGAACGAGCTGGGCATCATCTTGGAAGATGGCCCTGAAGGCACGACATGGCGTCGTAAATAACCGTTTTGACAGCCCTAGCTTGCTAGGGCTTCTTTTTAGTTTCTAATTTTGGTGATACGTTTTGGCTCAGATGTACTTCTATTACTCAGCAATGAATGCGGGTAAATCGACGACTCTTCTTCAATCTTCTTTTAACTATCAAGAGCGTGGTATGACGCCACTTATCTATACTGCAGCGCTGGACGATCGCTATGGTAGCGGAAAAGTCAGCTCTCGTATTGGTCTGCAGTCGGAAGCTCAACTGTTTCGTGCTGAGACGAATCTTTTTGATGAGATTGCGGCGATTAATGCTGAAACCCTAAGACATTGTATTTTGATCGATGAGTGCCAGTTCTTATCCAAGCAGCAGGTGTACCAGCTCACTGAAGTGGTGGATAAGTTAAATATTCCTGTGCTTTGCTATGGCTTGCGTACCGACTTCTTGGGTGAGCTTTTTGAAGGCAGTAAACACCTTCTGGCGTGGGCGGACAAGCTGGTTGAGCTAAAAACGATTTGTCACTGTGGACGCAAAGCGAACATGGTGATCCGTACCGACGAACACGGTAACGCGATTGCAGAAGGTGACCAAGTTTCTATCGGTGGTAACGATAAGTATGTATCGGTTTGTCGTCAGCACTATAAAGAAGCACTCGGTAAGTAATATCTGCTACTTATTGATAAAAAGTTATTCATGAAAAAGAGCCACTTAATGTGGCTCTTTTTTTGTCAGTGATTACAAAGCATCCAAGGTACTTTGGTATTTAAAGTGATATCCCAAGTTTTGCAGTTTTTCACTAGAGATGGTCTTGTCCGGTGTTGAGTTCACTAAATTGAGCGATGTGTCCAGACCCGCTGCTCTTAATGCCGCTCGGTAAAACGTCACCTTGTCGCAGGATGTGGGTGTGGTGGCATTGACGACACTAGCACTGATGTTTTCAACGGCAAATAGGATCGAGCCTATTGCATCGTCGAGATGAAGCATATTGGCCGTTGCTTGGTCACTGACACTTTTGAGCTTAGAAGCAAAGCGTGATGGATGACGGTTCGGACCAAATAAGCCGCTGCAACGGACAATGGCGTAATCGAGCGTCGAGTTTCGAACGTACTCTTCGGCCGTCAACATGATTTTTGCTTTAGCGCTAAAGTCTTCGCGGCCTTTTGCAATCGGCAGGCGAGCCATGTCTTCGGTCATTACCTCGGCTCTGTCAGGGTAAACGGATGTCGAGCTCACCATAATGATTTTGCTGACGTCAGAAGCTTTGGCTAATTGACATAGGGTGTCCCATTGAGAAGCGTAGAGTGCACCGCCACCTGTTCGAAAACCGGGGGGGAAGCAGCCTATCAGAGTATCCGCACTCAATCCTCTTAGGTGCTCTAGGGTGGCGAGCTTTTTATCGTCATTGGTAAGTTCGGCTAAATTGAGCACGAAGCTGTCGATACCATGATGTGCGAGCTCGCTGACTCCTTGCTCTGTCGTCCGTGTCGCGGTGACCTGGTAACCTTTGTTGTTTAGCGCTTTTGCTAGGGATAAACCAAGCCATCCAGCGCCAATGATGACGACATTATTCTGGTTCATATCAACCCTCCTTGAAACTCTGCTTCAGCAATTCTCTTAAACGGCGGTGACCTCGATCACTACTCTTACTCGAGTGCTGAATAATACTGACGTTTATCATGGCAGAGATTTTCTCAAACTCCACCGGAATCGGAACAATCATGCCTTGCTCTATTGCGGATCTTGCTAGGTAGCTTGGAATGTATGTCCACCCTAAGCCAGCAATGCACCATTCGAGTAGCATTTGATAGCTGTCTGAATACCAGATATCTGGGCTTAGCGCATGGTGTAAGCTGCTAGTTTTGTTGTTGCGCGAACTGATCGATAGTTGACGATGTAAGCTCAACATTTCTAGGTGTGGGGTGACGGTCTTTGCGAGTGGGTGTGTAGCTGAGACATAAACATCAAACTGTAGTGAGCCAATGCTTTCAAAATCCAGAGAAAAGGGTACGGAAAGATCTTCATGAATAATAGCGGACGTGGCTCTTCCTGTTTGTACCATTTCAATCGCATCGCAGCTGGACGCGAAGAGCAGTTCCAACTCCAGTCTCGGAAATTCCTCTGATAACGCT
Organism: Vibrio sp. CB1-5; assembly: GCF_059412285.1. NCBI lineage: Bacteria > Pseudomonadati > Pseudomonadota > Gammaproteobacteria > Vibrionales > Vibrionaceae > Vibrio > Vibrio sp. CB1-5. The sequence goes on from NZ_JBJHPB010000007.1 coordinate 142,729, forward strand.
TTGATAATAGGAGTGATCCAGTCAATAGGGATACCTTCATCAATGGTCAGGACGATAGGTTGGAGCTCTTTTTGTGTCAAACTATCAACACGTTCGGCGAGTCGACCGTGTTGAACCATAGCGGCTCTTGCGTAAGGCAGTAGCTTTTCTCCCGCTTCAGTCAGAACAGGATAGCGACCTCTTCGATCAAATAATTCAACCCCACAGTCAATTTCAAGATTCATAATATTCTGACTCACTGCAGATTGTACTTTGCCTAATCTTCGCGCCGCACCTGAAAATGAGCCCGCTTCTACTGTCGTGATGAAAGCTTCAATTTGTTCTATGCTCAACATATCAGTTTTCCTGATGTTACCTAACTATCTATGCCTTTAAGCATAATTGATAATGCGCCTATTGCTAGTCCTGATTGTCAAGCTAAGGCGTAATTATATGAGTATAAGGGAAAGAATCTTCCATGCAGTGCTGTTCGAAGCTATCGCTTTGAGTATCATAATTTCTGCTGCTTCTGTGGTAGCAGGTACTAAGTCTACTTCGATGATAGCAGTGGGTATTGGTATGAGTTTCTTCACTGTCATTTGGAATTACGTCTACAACGTGCTTTTTGACAAGTTGGTATCGGGCTGCAGAACAGAAAGAAGTTATGCGGTAAGAATGGGGCATGCGTTGGGTTTTGAAGGAGGGCTGATCATCTTTACGATTCCCGTTGTCGCATGGGCATTGGGTGTCACGCTGGGGACTGCGCTCGTTATTGAGGCTGGATTCTTGGTGTTCTTTCTTTTCTATACCGCTGCATTTAATTGGGGTTATGACAAGTGGGTACCATACCAGCGATTGGTGTCTATGTTACCTTGGGCGGTGAAAACAGAAAGTAATAAACTATAAGATGCTTATTCAAAACAAAGGGTTACGCGTTAAATGCTGGGCGAGTAATAGAGGAGGTTGTTTTGTGATTCATAAGTTGGTTTGTGATTGCCACTTGTGTTAATTCAGCCAAACTAGAGCGGCAGCAAGGCGCCGCCGCAAGCATTAGAGTGTTTATGAACTCAGCACTCGCAAGATTTTATCCGCATGTTCTGCGATCTCTATACCCTCGTCTGTTAAGTATCCACCGTCTGGCAGAGTACAAAGTCCTTTCTCATACAGTCTTTGGACTGCTTTTTGCATGTCTTCAGTAGCATCGTGGTGCACCTTGATACCGGTTGCTGCGCTGCTGATATCAAATTGAAGTAATAGGTTCATCTCTGCGAGATGCTCAGGCGTGAATTTCATAGACTTGCCTCTTGGTTTGGTTTCTTCGATCAACATAGTGGGGAAATCGCACATTGACAATCGCTGAGTGAGGAAAGTGTTAGCTTGCGCCGCCTTCTAGTAAGAATTGGTAAAAATTTCGTACTAAGTGAATGAAATATAACCGGTTAGAATGCGCCGAGATGTATTTAGTGATGAATTTGAATATAGTGAGTTGTTTTTGCTTGCTGCACGCTTGAGAGCAGGCTTACGGGATGTGTTGTCCCAGATTAGGAGAGTAGATGTCTACGCGCAATTTAATTGTGGTATTACTGTGTGTTTTGGGCGTGGCCTCTTGTGCGAGTACGCCGCCAGTAAATGATGCAAGGGCGAATTTAAGTCCAAAAGAGCTAGAGCTGACGCGTAATAAAGAATTTGAGCAGCTGACGGCGACCTATACGTACTGGTCGAAAGCGTTGGAGGGTGCAGAATCGCTACGCATCTATGCCCCAGAAAATTACCGAGAAATGATGTCATCTTGGAAAAGTGCTCATGACTTATTTATTGAGATCCGCAAAGATCCCAATCAAATTGACAACAAGCACTCGGTGTTCTCCAGTGAGACTTACGCCGTCGGATTTCGAGACCGCATTAATACCGTTGAGTACAACTATCGAGCGATTCAAGGCTTGAAGACTCAGGCCGATGAGCTTTTAGCTCCAGCTATGACGGAAATGGCTTACCTGCAAAAGATAGAAGCAAGCCGTTACTTTAAGCATGCGATGAATACTCTCAGCCGTGATTATCAGCGACTGTTTGAGCACTTAGTGGTATCGGAAGTGGATCTTGCGACGAGCTATCAAGAGCGCTTTCTCAATCACGCTAAAGCCCTTGAGGTGCGTGTGATTGATGCAAAGTACGTTAAACCATTAGAGCAAAAGCTTGCGACATTAGCGAGCGCTCGTTACAACATCTTAGCGCCGGTGAGTTATGGTTATGTGGATCAGGGCATTAAAGAACTGTCTGAGTTCGTCACTCAATCACCTCGCGCGTTTGTCGAGATTGATGAGCAAGTGGAACGAATTGACTTTCAGTTTCGACGCTTAGAGTCCGTTGTACAAGAAGTGACGAAACTGATCAATGTCGAGAAGTCTCAGTTTGAGCCGTTTGTGCTTGAGGCAGAATCTCGAATGCACCACATTTCCTCTGCCGCGAAAGGCAATGATTATCGCGATCAATCGTTATCAGCGCAGTCAAATCGCATTGCTCATGATGTAGAACGATTGAAGGCAGCAGACAACACCCTTGCGCTTAAGAAGGAAAACGCATTGCTGAAACAGCAAATAGCACTACTTCAGCAGCGGAGTGAGACTGTTGTATCATCTGAGGATGCTCACGTAGCCCAAGATGTGGCTGCGCAAAATCGAGCTGAAATAGAGACGCTGAAAAAGTTGGTCAGCGCCCTTCAAGAACAAGCTGAATAAGTTCTACGAAGCGCCGCGATTGCGGCGCTTTTTGCTTCCAATCTCCAATCCTACCTTCAAGCAAGTAATTCGCTAACTTACTAAATGAAAGACGTTTTATCCTACGCGCTCATTTTTAACTAACCACTATATCTGGTAAATAACATTTTGCTGCCAAATAAATCTTGATTTATTGATGGATTGGGGTGATTATCCGCGCCCGTTTTAATTGTCACAAAATATGTAAGAGAAAATGGAAATCAATCAATTTGATGCGCTGCTGCCTCCTCAAATGGCAGAGCGTGCAGCAGAAGCTGGCGTAGGTAAAGCGACAAAAGATCCGATGAAGTCTTTCCTGTTAGCAATCACTGCTGGTCTGCATATTGGTATTGCGTTTATTTTTTACACCACCATTACGACAGGAGCCGGCGACCTACCTTGGGGGCTGACTCGTTTTCTTGGTGGCCTTGCGTTTAGTTTGGGTTTGGTTCTGGTCATCATTACCGGTGGTGAACTGTTTACCAGCTCAGTGTTGACCCTTGTGGCAAGAGCAAGTGGCAAAATTACCTGGCGTGCTCTGTTTAAAAACTGGATGCTGGTTTATGTTGGTAACATGCTAGGTGCGTTGTTCCTAGTCGGTATTATGCTGACCGCTAAGCAATACATGTTTGATGGTGGTCAGGTTGGCCTTAACACTATGCACATTGCGCAGCACAAGCTTCACCACGACTTTTGGCAAGCGGTAGCACTTGGCATCATGTGTAACGTATTAGTCTGTGTTGCAGTATGGATGACGTTCAGTGGTCGCACACTGACTGATAAGATCATCGTGATGGTATTGCCAGTGGCGATGTTTGTTTCTGCCGGTTTTGAACACTGTATCGCAAACATGTTTCAAGTACCGATGGCGATTGGCATCAAAAATCTCGCGTCGCCTGAGTTTTGGCAAGCCATTGGCTCGACACCAGCAGAGTTTGCTGATTTGAACCTGATGACGTTTATTGTGAATAACCTCATCCCAGTAACGTTAGGTAATATCATCGGCGGTGGCGTGTTTGTTGGTATGTTGTATTGGTTGATCTACCTACGCGACTAAATCCAGTACGATTTGATCTACCAAGATCCAAACTGTTTAGCTGTATGCAAAACAAAAGGGCGTCTACGCCCTTTTTTAATGGCTGACAGACATTAACGAGCGCTCCTGTTCATGCAAAATCTTTGAATGCTGGAACGGTACAGAGTGGCCGTAACTGTGATCATCGGCGTCATTGAGTGCGTCAGGTGTATCGATAAGCCAATTGCGTGTGACATCGTCTTGATTCACCCTTGTACATAATTTATTCAACATATTTTTCTTCCTTGAGTTACTTGGCTTTTAGAAGCCTGCGCAATGAGGTAATTTCACTAGTTGCTCCGCGTTTTGCTGATAAATTAACCACAATTGATGACAACAAGATGACGCCGAGGATCTTTTGGTCATTTATAGGCGTGTATATTGATAAATAGCGTAACTTCAGAGACTTGGTTATCCACACATCTTGTGGATAACCTAGTTTAAACTTAGTGAGTAACCGCGAAAAGTGCGGAATTAGCCACTCGTTTGGGGACGAATTTTTGGCTTCCCAGAGGCGTCGAATCCTCGACAGACCACAAGGTTTAAGCAGACAACGATAGAAATACTCATCATGACCCAAATAGCCATCATAATGACCAACTGATACTTCACAGCCACGACTGGACTCGCGCCGCCTAAAATTTGACCAGTCATCATACCCGGTAGCGATACCAGTCCAGTGGTGGCCATAGTTGCCAAAATAGGCGCTAGAGATTTCTGAAGTGAAACACGGACAAAAGGTAAGGTGGCGATAGAAATCGGTGCCCCAAGTGCAATGGAGGCTTGATACTCGCTCCAACGGGTTTCTAACGCACTGTAGAAGTTTTGAAGCGCGACAATGTTCCCTCCTAAACTATTACCGAGCAACATGCCGGATAAAGGTATTGTGTATTGCGCGCTATAGAATGGGTCTGGTTGAACGGTGACAAGGCAAAGCAGTGCCAGAATTGGGAATAGCCCAATACACAGTGCGAATACCAAAAAGCCGACAATCGGCCGTGTTGGTAATTTTGACTTTGCGGCGATTGCGTTAGCACCAACGATAATCATCACCAGCAACCACACCAAATTGACAGTAAAGCTATCTAAGTAAAACAAATATTCGAGATAAAGCCCTACCAAAGCTAACTGGATAGCCATTCGAATAAGTCCAACAGTGGCATCTTTTCCTATCTCCAGTTTGTAGTGGAAATTGATGGCGTAGGGGATGAGCAAGGTAGTAGCGAATAGCGCGATTTGCCACCAACTGATATCAATAACCTGTTGCATGTGATGCTCTATATCTTGGGAATATTAGTCACAAAAGTGTACCTAAATAGGCTGTATCAATCACGTGGTTTAAATGCACGTGCAATAACAAAAAAGCAACAATCAACGCACTTTAGGTGAGGGGAACGGCCTAAAAAAGTTGGTGGAGTTATTGGAAATAATGTGTAAATGTTGTGGTAATGTATCTATATTTACAGGTGGACAACAATATTAATCTGTCATATCTATTCATAACTTTACACATAGATCTTTAATTGAATACAACTCGGGATGAACTCAAAAAACTGTTGAATAACAAAGGATGAGAGGACGGAATTGATTGAACCATACTCCTAGTATGGTTTAGCATTTTCCCATAGATGTTTTAAATAATTGAGTGTCCTTCGTGGAATGCTCGTGGACTGGACAACATACAATATAGGCAAATGTATGAGTGATGTTAACAAAGTAGAAAGTGCGGAAAAGCACGGGATGGAGTGGAAGTCGTTTTTCTTCATCTGTGCCGTATTCTTCCCTCTGTTGAGTGTGGCTATCGTTGGTGGCTACGGATTTATCGTTTGGATGCTCCAAATGTTCGTTTTCGGCCCTCCAGGCGTGCATGGCTAATTAGTAGCCAAACCCGTTCAACAAGTTTCAAGAGAGTTAGTCATGAAATCCTTTTTAATTAAACTTTGGCGCACCATCAGTCGCCCTGCCGTTCACATCAGCCTTGGTGTGCTAACTGCGGGCGGTTTCGTTGCAGGTGTGGTTTTCTGGGGTGGTTTTAACACCGCACTTGAAGCAACTAACACAGAAGAGTTCTGTATCAGCTGTCACACCATGCGTGACAATGTTTACGTCGAGCTTCAAGAAACCGTTCACTGGAAAAACCACTCTGGTGTGCGTGCCACTTGTCCTGATTGCCACGTTCCACATAACTGGACAGATAAAATTGCACGTAAAATGCAAGCTTCAAAAGAAGTATTTGCACAGGTTTTTGGCGATTTAGATACCCCAGAAAAATTCGAAGCGCGTCGTCTAGAGCTAGCGCGCCATGAGTGGGATCGTTTCTCTGCCAACAAATCTTTAGAGTGTAAAAACTGTCATAATTACGAGTCTATGGACTTTGAACAAATGTCACCAACGGCGCGCATTCAAATGAAGTCTGCAGCTGAGCGTGATCAAAGCTGTGTTGACTGCCACAAAGGTATCGCACACAACCTGCCTAAAGATATGGCAGCGGCAAGTGGTATTGTTGGTGGCCTAGAGCAAGTGGCAAGCAGCACTTCTTATTCTAAAGGTGAGAGCGTAGTGTCTATTCGTCACCTACCACTTTACACTGATGAAACAGGTTCAACGGAAGCGGGTTTACTTAGCCCTGCAAGTAAAGTTGAAATCTTGGATGTTAAAGGTGACATGATCAAAGTTGAAATTGATGGCTGGCGCAAAGCGAAAGGCTTTGGCCGCGTGATTCAAGAAGACTTTGGTAAGAACATCTCAACAGCTATTCTTTCTCGTGAAGTATCACAAGGCGCTGATGTGCATGTGGGCGAGAAGAAAGAAGACGAGCTAACGGGTCTTCCTTGGGAAGAAGTTGCCGTTGACCTATGGATGAAACAAGAGTCTATGGTGACTGACTTCACTCCAATTTGGAACGCAGCTGGTGAAGCGTATCAAAGCAACTGTTCTACGTGTCATACACAACCTGACGTTGCGCATTTCAGTGCAAACGGCTGGGTAGGCATGCTAGACGGTATGATCGCGTTTGTGAACTTCGATACAGATACAGAAGCACTGGTTCTGAAGTATCTACAGAAGCACTCTTCAGATTACTCTGAAGGCCACCACTAATAAACGTCAATTGGAGTTAAAAGATGGCAATTACAAGAAGAAGCTTCCTTAAAGGCGTGGCGGGCTCGAGTGCAGCAACACTGATTGGTCCGAGCCTACTGGCATCAGCGACGGCAAGCGCTGCAGAGACAGACGGCACTTGGAAAGTATCTGGTTCACACTGGGGCGCATTTCGCGCCCGAGTGTGGGGCGGCAAAGTTCAAGAGATAAAACCGCTAGAAGTGGACAAATACCCAACAGACATGTTGAACGGTATTAAAGGCATTATCTACAGCCCATCTCGTGTTCGTTACCCAATGGTTCGCCTTGATTGGCTGAAGAAGCACAAGTACGCACCTGAGACGCGCGGCAACAACCGTTTCGTACGTGTGACTTGGGATGAAGCGCTAGATTTGTTCTACCGTGAACTTGAGCGCGTGCAAAAAGACTACGGTCCATATGCTCTGCACACCGGTCAAACAGGTTGGCGTCAAACTGGCCAAATGCACAGCTGTACTAACCATATGATGCGTGCGATGGGTCTACACGGTTACTCAGTTAAGAAAGTGGGTGACTACTCAACAGGTGCTGGTCAAACCATCCTGCCATACGTGTTGGGCTCGACGGAAGTTTACGCTCAAGGTACCTCTTGGGAGCTTATCCTAGAGAACAGTGACAACATCATTCTTTGGGCAAACGACCCAGTGAAAAACCTTCAAGTTGGTTGGACATGTGAAACGCATGAGTCGTTTGCATACCTAGAGCAGCTTAAAGAGAAAGTCGCTAAAAAAGAGATCAACGTTATCTCGGTTGACCCTGTTAAAAACAAAACGCAGCGTTACCTAGAAAACGACCACATGTATGTGAACCCACAAACTGACGTAGCCTTTATGCTAGGTTTAGCTCACGTGCTGTACAACGAAGATCTATACGATAAGAAATTTATCGAAACGTATTGCCTAGGTTTCGAAGATTTCATTAAGTATGTTCAAGGTGAAACGAAAGACCGCGTTGAGAAGACGCCTGAATGGGCTGCTGAGATTTGTGGTGTACCTGCAGACAAGATCCGCGAGTTTGCTCGTATGCTGGTTAACGGCCGTACGCAAATCCTGTTCGGCTGGTGCGTTCAGCGTCAAGAACACGGTGAGCAACCTTACTGGATGGGTGCGGTACTGGCGTCAATGATTGGTCAGATCGGTCTTCCAGGTGGCGGTGTGTCTTATGGTCACCACTATTCAGGTATCGGTGTTCCTTCAACAGGGTTTGCTGCTCCAGGCTCGTTCCCGTTGAACATTGACCAAGGCCAAACACCTAAGTACACCAACCAAGATTACAAAGGCTACAGCCGCGTAATCCCAGTTGCTCGTTGGGTGGACAGCCTTCTAGAGCCAGGTAAGAAGATCAACTCAAATGGTTCAGTTGTGACGCTGCCTGACATCAAGATGATGGTATTTAGTGGTAACAACCCTTGGCATCACCACCAAGATCGCAACCGCATGAAGAAAGCGTTCCGCAACCTCCATACTGTTGTAGCGATTGATTTTGCTTGGACGGCAACGTGCCGCCATTCTGATATCGTGCTACCAGCATGTACTCAGTGGGAGCGTAACGATATTGACGGTTACGGTGCATACTCAGGCCGTGGTCTGATTGCGATGCATAAGCTTGTCGACCCGCTATTCCAGTCTAAGACTGATTTCCAAATCATGACGGAACTGACTCGTCGTTGGGGTCGCTCTGAAGACTACACGCGTGGTATGACTGAAATGGAGTGGGTGAAATCACTTTACGACGGCTGTAAAGAAGCGAACAAAGGCAAGTTCGAACTTCCAGAGTTCAAAGAGTTCTGGGAAAAAGGCTTCCTAGATTTCGGTACAGGTAAGCCTTGGGTACGTCACGCAGACTTCCGTGAAGATCCAGAGATCAACGCACTAGGTACTCCGTCTGGCTTTATCGAGATCACCAGCCGTACTATCGGCAACATGAACTACGAACACTGCCAAGAGCACCCAATGTGGTTTGAAAAGTCAGAACGTTCACATGGTGGTCCAGGCTCTGAAAAACACCCGTACTGGTTACAATCTTGTCACCCGGACAAGCGTCTGCACTCACAAATGTGTGAATCAGAAGAGTTCCGTGCCACTTACGCTGTACAGGGTCGTGAGCCGATTTACATCAACCCAACAGATGCTAAAGCAAAAGGCATCAAAGATGGCGATGTGGTTCGTGTATTCAACGACCGCGGTCAACTACTGGCGGGTGCGGTTGTCACTGATAGCTTTGCACCAGGTGTGGTTCGTATTGAAGAGGGTGCTTGGTATGGCCCACTTAACGAAAAAATTGGCGCATTGGATACTTACGGCGATCCAAACACTTTGACGCAAGATATCCCATCTTCGGAGCTTGCACAGGCAACGTCAGCGAACACGTGTTTGGTCGACTTTGAGAAGTTTGTAGGCAAACTTCCTCCAGTGACCGCATTCGGTGGCCCAATCGAAGTGGTATAAAGCAAGTAAGTGCTAACTAGTACACAAAACCCATCGGAAACGATGGGTTTTTTTATACCTGACAATATACTCATTAGGTAACCTATTTAATTGTTGAGTAACAATGACTGAGTATATTTCTGTTTTACCAGAGCTCGATGTTCTGGCGGTTAATCCTGACATTGAAGTTAAGTTAGAAGGCTCAGAGTTAACGTGTCGCTATCGCAGCGTTTTTCCACGCGCCTTGTCTTCTCAAACGGCGTTACTGCTTTTTGAAAACCAGGTAGAAACGGGCGCTCAACTGCTTGGTGATGGTTTTCAGATGCTCTGCCAGACTGCTGGCTCACCCACAGCTTTGGTCGATGTAGGCCGTTGTCCGGATAACAATGCCAGTTATCGGCTTTATCCGACGGATGCATCTAAACGCTTTTACAACTACCTAGTTGTTGAGCAGTCAACTGGCTTTCAACTTTACGGCTTCACTTCCTGCCATCGCTTTGCCGGTTACTTTGAACTTGAGCAGACACATCATGGTATTGACGTAGTGGCTTACATCGATGGTGAAGAGAGTGAGCCACAGTATTGGGAAAGCAACCAACTAGAATCGCTTATTGTGATCCATGGCAGCAGTTTAGAGAGTGTCTATGAGCAGTATGCTCAGCACATTACCAACCATCATCCGTCTCGAACTGGCGTGACGCAGGCGAGCCCAATTGGATGGTGTTCGTGGTATGCCTACTATGCTGAAGTGACCAAACAAAACGTCATCGACAACACGCACATCATGGCAGAGCAGCTTAATGACTTACAGTGGGTATTACTCGATGATGGCTATCAAGCTTTTATGGGAGATTGGCTAACGCCTTCTGATAAGTTTGAAGGTGGGGTGAAATCGCTCATTGCAGATATCCGAGCGCAAGGTAGAAAGCCTGCCATCTGGTTGGCTCCGTTTATTGCTCAAGCGGAATCAGAGGTTTTCCAGCATCATCCAGATTGGTTTTTGAAGCACCCCTCTGGTGAGCTTTTGAAAGCGGAAGACATCACCTATGGCGGCTGGCGCTGCACGCCTTGGTACATTTTGGATGCGACACATCCAGAGGTGCAGGCACACTTAACTCGTATTGTTAAAGTGATGCGCGAAGAATGGGGTGTTGAGCTTTTCAAACTTGATGCAAATTACTGGGGCACTCTAAAAGGTGTGCGTTATCAAAAAGGAGCGACGGGTATTGAAGCTTATCGTCTCGGGATGGCAGCAATCAACGAAGGGGCAGGCGATGCGCTTGTACTTGGTTGTAACGCGCCAATGTGGCCGTCTCTTGGGCTGGTCGATGCGATGCGAGTGTCCGATGATGTTGAGCGACATGTAGAGCGATTTGAGCAAATCGCGAAAGAGACCTTCTATCGCAGTTGGCAACATCAGCGCTTGTGGCTGATTGACCCAGATTGCGCTACGTTCACTTCACTGCCAAATCAAGGCGCTGATCGCAGCGCGTATGAGTTTCATCGTAACGTGCTTTTAGCGGCGGGTGGCTTGCTGCTTTCTGGTGATCCTCTACCTGAGCTAACGCCTTTTGCCGAGGAAACGTTGTCACGGCTGATCACTCGTCAGCATCAAACCAGTCGTGCATCAGTTTTTAGCTCGTTGACCCTGAATCATGCCACGCTTAAGTTGTCCGAAGAAAGACGCTTGCATAGCCTCTTTCATTACAATGATGTGGTCAGTGAGTACACCCTAACTACCGAGTTCCCTAGTGATTGGTACGATTTTTGGACGGGTGAGAAGCTCAACCAAGAGCCTGCCCAGATACAGATCGTTCCTATAAACCAAGGACTCAGTAGTCGAGCCGTAGTGTCAATTGTTCACTTACCAGAGGCGTAAAGGGCGCGGTTAGGCTTCAAATAGCCAGAAATAACCATACCCTACAATGAGTGCTGGTAGTGCAGAGTAAAAGGTCGCTACTAGTGCTGCTTTGGGTGCCAGTGCAATCGCAGGGAACAAAGCATCACCATCATTAGAAAGCGCATTTGATATTTGCGCAGACAATGGCATAACGCCGCCAAGATATAAGCTGGTCATCAATATTTGCGGACCACAACCAGGCAGCAAGCCCACAAGCATACCGATCAACGGCATGTAGACGCCGTATCCAGATAGCGAACTCGCCATATCGATATGGGCGAAGTGAATCGATAGTTCGAAAGCGAGAAAAGCCACGATTACCCAAGCACTAACAAAGTGCGTATCTTGTGCCGCTTTTTGCATTGGGTGTGAGGTAGGGCGTTTGTCATCTTCGGCTACAGCACTCTGATAATCTTTGATCTCCTTAGTGAACGCCCACAGAAACATCATCACGACAGCGAGTACCGCACCGACCCATTCAATCGTGCCCTCTGAGAGCCTGAGAACTTCATTGACATCAATTTGAAATGACATAGCGAAGGCAATCACAACGGTTGGCACGATGAGCCAGGTCCAAAACAGTCCCTGTAGATTGATGGCTCTGTGCTGCAAAGGCGTCGCTGCGTTTTGAGAGCAACAATCAATACTTGCCGCCAGACTGCGGACGATATTACTCATTTTGCTTTCTGGGTTAGGCCTTAGGAAGTCGTTGGCGTGAATGCGATTGACGATGAAACCTGTGATGGCTCCCACAACAACGCCAAGTGCCATCATTCCAAGTCCAACACTTGGCTGACTGGCTATCAATAAGAACGCGGCATCGCCCATAGTGGCGGTGAGTACGGCAACCACTGAGCCAAACCCCACCCGGCCAGCAACAAACTGAGTGGTGACGATGATGGCGCCTCCACAGCCTGGAAGGGCGCCGAGCAGTGAAGACATCAATACTTGGTAGGTGGGTGATTGATGATAAAGTTCCACCATTCGGTGCTGACTGGAAACCATGCGGGCGACTTGGTGGTAGATGACTAAGGTGAAAGCCACATACGTTGATACTGCCCAGAATGCATCCGCAAGGGCATTCATGGTAACGTCACGCGTTTCGCCTGTTATGAGTAGCAGCGTCAATGCGATAGGGAGAATCAAGCGTTTATACTTAGGCTTGAATTGGTCAATGCTGAGACCATTGACGACAGTAGAGTTTGTCATGTGAAGCATAACTTTAACCGATTGCAAATGAGAACTGTTTTCAAGTATATATAGATGATAATAATTCTCAATGTCATTTGTGGCTTTTATTTACATTCTGTGAGAGGGAAGAATCCCGCTAATCGCACATCAACCGATGACAAATCGAGAAAATCAGGTAAAGTATCGCCCCTGTGAGAGTAATACAGGCGAACTCGCCTGAATGATCAGAATTAGTTAGGAAGCAAAATGATTTTAGTTGTCGGTCATAAAAACCCAGATAGTGATAGCATTTGTGGTGCACTTGTTGCCGCAGAACTTCTAAAGGCTCGTGGTCTTGAAGCGACGCCAGTTCGTCAAGGCGAGATTAACCGTGAGACGCAACACATTCTTGCAACAGCAGGCGTTGACCAACCAGAACTACGCACAAGCGTTGCTGGTGAAAAAGTGTGGCTAGTAGACTACACCGATCTAGCGCAAGCACCAGACGATATCAACGAAGCAGAAATCCTAGGTATTGTTGACCACCACCGTCTAGGTGATGTGATGACAGTAAACCCTCTTGAAGCTTGGATCTGGCCTGTAGGTTGTACTTGTACCATCCTATTTAACCTATTCAAGATGGAGCAAGCAGAAATCACTCGCCCACTAGCGGTTCTAATGATGTCTGCAATCCTATCTGACACAGTAGGTTTCGCATCTCCAACTTGTACTCAAAAAGACAAAGATGCGGTTCTAGAGCTAGCACAAATCGCTGGTGTTGAAGATCTAGACGCGTTCATCAAAGATCTACTGATCGCTAAAACAAACATCGAAGGTCTATCTGCTGCCGAGCTAGTAGAAAAAGATCTTAAAGCGTACCCATTCAATGGTCGTGATGTGGTTGTTGGTCAGGTTGAACTTGCGACACTTGAGCAAGTTGATGGCATGATCGAAGCACTAGAAGCTGACCTAACTCGCCGCTGCGAAGAAGAAGGCCTGGCTTTCGCTGCTGTGATGCTAACTGACATCACAACAGCTCAAACTCGTCTAATCTACAAAGGTGAGTGGGCTGAGAAACTGGTTAAGCATGAGAAAGACGGCATGCTTATGATGGAAAATACACTAAGCCGTAAGAAGCAAGGCTGGCCTTGGCTTCAAAACGAGCTAGTGTAACGTTTCACTAAGTCTTACCAAGCCCTAGTTACCTTGACTGAACGTCATAGGTGCTGGGGCTTTTTAATTCCGCTATTCTAAAGTTAATCTTTAGAGCTACAAATAATCAAAAGGCGCGCTGCAATGGCATTAGAACAACATCAAATCGATGAGATCTCTCGTTACGATGAAGAGAAGAGACTGAAGTACAGTGTGAAAACCATGGTGCAAGAACGTCAAATCTGGATCCTGACTGACGAACACGGCTGCGTGATGCTTAACACAGAAGATGAAGATTGTGTGCCAGTATGGCCGAATCAAGAGTTTGCGGAGCAATGGGCGACAGGTGAGTGGGATAACTGCAAAGCCGAAGCGATTTCATTGAACAAGTGGCATAGTCGCTGGACGCATGGCCTAGAAGAGGATGAGCTTGCCGTGGTTGTATTTCCGAATCAAAACGAGGAAGGCGTGGTGCTATTCCCAGACGAGTTTGATTTTGAGCTGAAGAAACAGGCTAGCAAAACTCGTTAATCGCTGCGTACAGTTTAGCGTAAACAGACATTTCATCCAGTAGGCAGAAAAACAAACATAAGGTAAACTTATCATCCCTTTATTTCTGCTTACTGTTTGTTATGTCGCGACTTTTTCTACTTATCTCTAGTTTAGTATTTACCTCCTTCAGTCATGCTTCGAACAAAGAAGCGTGGGATACGTTCAGCGACATTGGCGCTTATGGTCTTGTGGGACTGGCCGCAGCAATGCCCGCCTATCAAAAAGATTGGGAAGGGGTTTGGCAAGCTGGCCTGAGTATCGGCACTGCTTCAGCCATTGGCCTTATCGGCAAACATACCATTGACGCGCCGCGCCCAGATGGCAGCGACAACAAGAGCTTCCCTTCGAACCACACCGCGAACGCCTTTGCATCCGCAACAACACTCTATATCCGTCAAGGATGGCAAGTCGGCCTTCCTGCTTATGGTATGGCAGCTATGGTTGGGGTTGGGCGTGTGCAAGCGGATAAGCACTATTGGCGGGACGTAGCGGCGGGTGCTGCCCTTGGCGTCTTGACGGGCTGGGTATTCACCGACAAGTTAGATGAGAATCTTCAGGTGATTCCTTATGCAAGTTCGCGTTCAGCAGGCGTGTCATTGACGTACGTTTGGTAGCACTACTGTTTTACGGCAAACAATAAAAAGCCCAGCATAGCTAGGCTTTAAGCGATTCGTGGTAGCGTTAGTCACGCTTCCAAAGGATATGGCAGAACTTATTGTCAGGATCACGGCTTACCAGTAAGCGCGCAAACACATCATCTAAGATATCGTCTTCTTCGTTCACAAGACCAATGCGGATTTCTGCATAGCTCTCATCAACGTCAAAGCCAACGTGCTCCACCCAATCTGCGCCAGTTTCAACAATCTCCGCTGCACCGCGATCATCGAATTGCGCAGTGAAAAGGATAACGTCGGCTGCTTCCAGATTATCTGGTGCCATCTCTAGGAAGATATCGTATGCCGCTTCAATCACGTCATCGTATGAAATCAGTTCTGACATAACTTACGCTCGGTTCATGTATTTGCGTTCTGCAGTGTTGATCACTACGCGGTCACCCTGTGCAATGTACTCAGGTACTTGCACTGTCAGGCCTGTTGATAGACGTGCTGGCTTAGTGCGAGCAGACGCTGAAGCACCTTTGATTGAAGGGTCAGTTTCTTCGATCACTAGCTCAACAGACGATGGTAGCTCAAGGCCAACCGCACTGCCGTTAACTAGGATAACTTGAACACCTTGTGTGTCTTCGTTGATGAACAACAGGTCATCTTCGATTTCATCGTGCTTGAACGTGAACTGGCTGTAGTCTTCGTTATCCATGAAGATGTACTCATCGCCATCAACGTAAGAGAAAGTCACGTTGCGCTTGTTCATTTCTACCGTTTCAAGCGTGTCATCTGATTTGAAACGCTCATCAACTCTAGAGCCTGTTGCTAAATCAGTACAACGTAGCTTGTAGATCTTTGCTCCGCCACGGCCACCAGGAGTGGTGACTTCGATATCTTTGATTAGCAACGTTTTGCCATTTGACTCAATCGCAAAACCTTTTTTAAGCTCACTTGCCTTAGGCATGGAATATTTCCTTCGTTTTTTGTTTAGACAGTCAATTATACGTTCGAAATCTAGGTTTGCTCAAGAAGGGAATGACGTCTCAAGCACGACAATTCAACGTTGAATCCCAAAATCGGCAATCGTAGAATAGGGAAACAATCAAATCGGCCAAGTAACGACGTGCAAACCCAAGTATCAACCCAATTGCCAATTCACCATTCCATTCCTCAGCCAAGCTATGTACCGGTCATCGAAGATCTGATAGCGTGCTTAAAATCGGGACTGAAAGAGAGCCTGCATAGCGTTTATGTTTATGGGTCAGTGGCGAATGGCACCGCGATACCAAATGTATCGAATCTTGATGTGGTGTTGGTCACTCATACGCCTTTCTCGGCGAGTCAAAAGTCATTGTTCAACTCGATCAACTGGCGATTTCAAAAAGACTTTCCTTTTGTTAAAGGGCTTGCCATTCGTACAGCTCTAGTGAGTGAAGTAGCGTCACTCTCTGCTTTGTTTACTTGGGGCTTTTTGCTCAAGCAGTGCTGCACTAATGTCTATGGCGAGGATTTATCAGAGTGCTTTGGTGATTACGTGCCGAGCTGGGAAATTGCCAAGCAGTGGAACATGGATATCGAGCAAAGCGCTGCCATACTCAGAAAGGAAGTCGCCTTGGCAGAAGATGCGACTTCGCAAGTCGATGCTCAGCGTAGGCTGGCAAAAAAGCTACTTAGAGCGGCCTATGGTTTAGTGCTTCATAGAACCAAGCGCTGGTTAGATGACCCTTCGGAAAGTGGTCGAGTATTTCTTGAGTACTACCCACAGCGCGAGAAAACCGTTGAACGCCTCGGTATTTTGCTTGGTAGACGGGTCATACCAAAACGCTCGGTTGTAGGCCTTGTGGATGACTTTACTCCCTGGCTTGTCAAAGAGTATCAAAGGACCGAGTTTAAGATTGGTTGAATGAGCGCTATCATTTGGACAAAGGTATCGGAAGACAATAAAGTTTGTCACTTCTGCTCTGTCAGTTCACCTGACCGAGATTTATGTGAACCGGCTATATCAAACACGCCTTTGCCCCGAAGTTTGTTATGACTCACATCTGTACATGGAAACTTGAAGGGACATATCTTAGTTTTTCTAACATCCAGATACGACAAGAGCCACTAGAAGTGGCTCTGTTACGCGCTACCTGCGGTCAATACTCGATGAGCGGAAGAGAACAGGGCTATTTTAATTCATCTGTCTACGAGTGGAGCCGAAGCCAATCTCTGTTCCACCATCGGTAGTAAACAACAGTTTGACGTATTTTCCTGCACATTTTTCAGGGAAGTGTGCCACTGCTTTCCCTTGTAGTGTGATGCGCTGCATATTGGCGGTGATCTGTGTTGAGGCAATGACTTTAAACAGTTTAGGTGGAGACTTCTTTTTTGGGGTCGATTTCTTTTTCTGCATATTCGTCTTCCGATTATTGGTTACAGCTTTATTCTTGGTTGATTCACGTGAATAAAGTATTGGTTAAGCAGGTTAAGTTATTGAAACTTGCTCTGAGTAAATTACTGTAGTGTTTGATTTTATAAATTTTAAAAACACCAATGGGATTTACATTGAAGGCAACTCAAGCACCACATCGCTCGTTGGTTTAGCGCTGCACGCTAAAACGTAGCCCTGTTCTAGCTCATCTTCAGACAATGTTAGGGTACTGTTAGGTTCTACGCTTCCTTTGGTCACTTTGCATTTACATGCCCCGCATACGCCGGAGCGGCACTCTGTGACTATAGTAACGTTAGCGGCTTCGATAGCATCGAGTAAGGTATTGGTATGATCAATTTCAACAGTTTGGTTTGAGTGTAATAGCGAGACACGATACTGTTGACGCTGTTGATGTGAATCTTGAGCCACTGGTGACTCGCCAAAGCTCTCTTGATGAAAATGCTGCATATTGAAATTTCGATCTTGTAAGCACTCCTTGAGTAAAACCATGAAAGGTGTTGGTCCACATGTAAATACAGTACGGCCAGTTAAATCTGGTAAGTGCTGACTTAACATCTCATCGGACAATAGTCCATATTCATAACCATTTGCTTTTTCTTCAGAAAGAGCCGTCACCGCTGTAAAATTTGAGTGAGTGATTGACAATTGTTTGATCTCATCACGATAAATTAAGTCTTGTGTACTTTTGGCAAAATGGATGAACTTAATATGAGCATCTGTATTGTTATCGAGCAAGTAGCGAGTCATAGACATGATCGGAGTAATACCACATCCTGCACTTATCATAACAACCTTGTGGGTTGGCTTACATGCTTGCAAGTTAAACAGCCCCATGGGTTTTGATAGTTCTAACGGCATGCCCGCGCGTAAGTTATCAAGCAAATAGTTAGACACTAAACCATCATTAACCCGTTTTACGGTAATCGAAATTTCGCCTGTGCGTGAGGGTGTTGAGGACAATGAATATGCGCGGCGGTGGTTAGTGCCATCAATGTTGATAGTGACCATCACAAATTGTCCAGCTACGTACTGCATTGTACTGTTGGGGAAATAAAAAGTGGCTACATCTCTCGTCTCTTCAACTCGCTTACTACAAACTAATTCTGTTGATGAAGAAAGACGTGTTGGAGCCGCGTTTTTATTCAACTTACTCGCAATAAAAGTACCTGTTTTTAATATCAATAAGCAGAGAAAGGCGGGTATTAACGTTAGCATGGTGACTTTTAACATAGGCATGAACAATAGCTTAATACCCGAGACTGGTTCAGACTCCTCATGAGGAGGTTGTGGGTTGGCGTTGATGGCTGAAGCCCAATCGGTCAATGACAAGCTCCACAACAGCGCGCATACTCCCAATGAGACTGAGAAAATTATCGCGCTTCGAGATTTCCAACGGTAAGTTAAGTAATTCATTATACTTTTTCTTCCTTTACATATGAGCTTTTGACGGCTACTGACGTTTGAACATTTTTTTGGTCATCGCTGTGATCCAATCCCAGTGCAGCGCCAAGTGAATACCTAGCATAGGGAGCAAGAGATTACTTAGGTCATGGTGGATTTCTGACCAGAACGGTGTAATTTCAAGGGGAATATTAAGTTGTGGAAACATCACAACGGAGATCAAAAAGCCACTTATTGTGACCATGAGCATTGCGAGATAGAAAATAAAATCCCAAATGGCATTGAACCGTGATTTGGTATTGAGTCGTCGGGCAAAGTTCTGTGGTAAGGTTTTTATCCAATCCCAATGCAACAATATATGAATAACCAAGGGAATAATAAACAGCAGGCTCCCCCATTCATGAATTGCGAGTCCAGTCGTCTGAGGAACACAGACTAAAACAAACCCAACCAACAGCAAAGCATCCATAACGTAACGGGCTTTGCTTAAATTTTTCTTCCAATTATTGTCTGGCATCAAATTTTCCTACTCAAGTAGCTCTATTGCTGTAATACTTCCTACCTGCTAGGTAGCACAAACAGTGAATAACTCTTGGTCGCCTTCTCTCACTATTTACGGTGGAAACCATAGCAATTTAGATGACCTTATCAACTATATTTACATGAATTTACAATGGACAAAAATATTGAAATGCGTGATGCCATATGGGAATTAATACGCACCTTTAAATACAGTATGAAACATGCGGTAAAGACCGGAAGGTTGGAGATTAGCTCTGTTCATGTAAGTGTTGTACACACGATAGAGTTGACCAATAACTGTACAGCTAACGACGTGAGCATGCTGCTACAAGTGGACAAAGCACAAATTGCCCGTGTTGTGAAAGAACTGATTGAGCAAGAATGGATAGTTCGAGCCCCCACCAAACAGATGGCCGCAGTCGGGTATTGCAACTCACGTCATCTGGAAAGGCCTTGATAAAAAAAGTTCACAAGATTGAAGGCGAAGTATTCCAGGTGATGACTCAATGCGTGAGCGCAGAAGAAGCTGCTGTGTTTATGAACGTCGTTAAGAAAATGAGCCAAAGCTTAATGATGGCTAAATAGCTCTCTTTTTACGGAATAGTAAATTTCGTCTTAAACTAATGGCTTTTCTTTACCTCTAGTAATCGGTGAATTACTAATTTAGCAAAACCACTGGCAAACTTTTGTCCAGAACCTTCGTGACGGGTACTTCTAGCTCAGAAATGCCCCGTTTCGTGTTTCAAAGCACCGCCAAATTACCGTCATCCCCTTGAAAAAGGGGATCTCATTCAGCGCGTCGCGAAGCTGATTTACGTGCCTTAGTCGAACTTTTTCAGTTACCTACATGCGGTAGGAGATCCTCACTTTCGTGAGGATGACGGCTACTTGGGGCATGTTAAATACGAACGGACGTAGACTATTTATGTCCAAAAGCGTTTCAGAAAATGATCAAACTTTAGCTTTCAATAGCCTAATAATTTCTTGAAAAAGCGCGTTTCCGATTAAAGTTTGTTGTCCTTCGGTAAAATGCTATTGTCGGTTGAACAAAACCTAGCAGTTAGAACAGCCCCATTTGCGGCGCACTCAAATCATCGAAGTTCATACCAATGAACGGCAAGATAGCCTCCGCAACAGGCCTTAACTGTTTATCAATGTAGTGTTGATAGTCGATGGGTGAGCGTTGATACTCTTTTGGCTCTGGCCCATTTACAGTAATAACATACTCGATGCGCCCACGATTTTGATATTGTAACGGGCGTCCCAACTGTTGGTTGATTTCATCGGCCATTCTAGCTGCTCGTACTTGCGGCGGCACATTCTTCTGATATTCGTGCAGCTTTCTGCGTAATCTTTTCTGATAAACCAACTGCGTATCATGCTCACCCCGAAGCGTCGACTCGACAAACTCGCGAACATAGTCTGCGGGATCTTGATGGTTAAACACCATCATATAAAGCCTTTGCTGAAACTCCTGTGACAGTGCCGTCCAATCGGTACGCGCACTTTCCAACCCTTTAAAGATGAGCCGTGCATTATCACCTTCGCCGATGAGGCCAGCGTAGCGCTTCTTAGAGCCGGTTTCCGAACCGCGTATGGTCGGCATTAAAAACCGCTGATAATGTGTCTCGTACTCAAGCTCCAAGATGGAAGTTAAGTTGTATTCCTGCTCTAGGTGTTCAGTCCACCACTGGTTGATGGACGCCACCAACTCGTTACCCACCTTGTCAGCTTGTTCCGGGCTAAAAGCCGCATTTAATGACACGAAAGTAGAGTCAGTATCACCATAAATCACCTGATAGCCTTTTGCTTCAATCAGTTTCTTGGTGGTTTTCATGATTTCGTGTCCACGCATTGTGATGGAAGAGGCCAGTCTAGTATCGAAAAAGCGGCAGCCTGATGAGCCTAGCACACCATAAAATGAGTTCATGATGATCTTAATAGCCTGGGAAAACGCCTTTTCATTGTTGATTTTTGCGACATCACGCGCCTTCCATAATTCTTGAATTAAATTTGGAAGAAAATGCTGCTTTCTATGGAACTGACCTCCTCTAAATCCTGCGACAGCTTGGTCGTCCTCTTTGCCAATCTCTAGCTTCAAGCCTTCAATTAAGCCCATTGGATCAATCAAAAATGAGCGGATAATCGAAGGATATAGGCTCTTAAAGTCGAGAACTAACACCGAATCATACAGACCGGGTATAGAATCCATCACATAACCGCCGGGGCTTGCCACCCAGTTCTCAGGATGTAAATTAGGGGCAGCGTAGTGAGCGCGGTGCAATCTAGGTAAGTAAAGATTGGTAAAAGCCGCCACTGAGCCACCGACGCGGTCGAGTTCCACCCCAGTCAGTTTGGTGCGTTCAATGGCAAACTGTAGCAGGTGGGTGTGGTCGAAAATACGATTCACCAGCACACAGTCTTGCAAGTTGTACTTGGCAAGCGAGGGCTTGTCTCTACGGAACATAGCGTTGATTTCATCCATGCGATCATGCACATTGTGGATGGCTTTGCCTTCGCCGAGCAGTTCCTGAGACACGGACTCAAGTGACCAAGAACGAAAGTTATAGGTCGCAGTTTTAAGGGTATCTATTCCATCTAACACCACCCTACCTGGCATAGTGATAAAGCTTTGCTGGCTAGAGGGAAGTGTACGGAAGTAGATTTTTTGTGTATTGCGTCCAAGCGAGAGTACAACGTTATTAAACTCAGCCCGCTTGTTGAGCAGTTTGAAGTCGAAATCGATAACACTCCAGCCGACGACAACGTCTGGATCATACGCCTGAAACCAATCATTAAGCGCCAAAAGCAGAGATCTCTCGTCGCTAACCCATTGGGTAGGTGTTTCACACGCTTGTGGCTCACCAATCATAATGACGCGGCTGTCGCTTGGGCTATCAAGACCGATGGAATAGAGCACGCCTTTTTCAGAGCATTCAATATCGAGCGAAACAACGTTGAGGTGAGGTTGGTAATCGTGAGCCTTACACTTAGCTTCCGTAATACGCAGAAATTGATTGGGCAGGCCCGGATTGATGGTCTCAGTGCGACCGGCAACGGCTAGGCTTCCTTGGATGTAGCGCTCCATTAAGAATCGGTCTGCAAGCTTTATATCGGCCTCTAACACCAGTATCTCGGCAGCTATCAGCTTTTCATTTAACTGGCGGGCATTGGCAATGGAATCGCAATAAACGGCAATCAGAGCTTGGCCGTCGAAGCTACTCATCTCTATTGGGTTAAAGGTAATCGCAAGGCCTGAATCTTGAGATACTTTCTGCACGCGCTTTTTATCGTCAATAGGCACGAAAAAGACTGGTTTTTGTCCTTCAATGAGAACTTGCGTGGGCCCTTTAGGGGTTGATAGCCAGAGCTCGATCTGTGGCCCAAAACGCGTATCCCGTGCTTGGCGGGTCAACAGAAAACCTTGATGAATGTCCAAATGAAGCAAATTCCTACATGATTCGCGGTGAGTTGAGTAAATTTTGTGCAAAATCTTTACTCAATGATAGTTCTGGGTGATAGACAAGTGTAACAAAGCTCCCACTGAAGCCAAAATTTCTCAAAATGAGTTAAAATTTAGTAGCATTAGTGGACGTATAGAATAGTGATTTATATCGATATTTTGCAATTATGTAGCGGATGGCGTGATAGAGGTTTCATAGTGGCTTAACGGCGATTTATGCCCATAAATCGGGGGGTTACGTTAGAGATAACTAATGGTTGTATGATTTGTAACCTGATGATTTTAAAGTTTTTATGATTGACGACGTCGAATCTTCGTCGTAATGTGTTTCGCAAACTATGCGCCCGTGCACGATTTGTATGGGAGCTTTTAAACGTAAGATGAGGTATGATAGTCAGCCATGCTGCTATCCACTAACCTCAAGTGGTCGCAGAGCCAATAGATAAGTGTGGAGATACAAGTTTGATTAATGTTTTCCTTGTAGATGATCACGAACTGGTTCGCACAGGGATACGACGTATTATTGAAGACGTCCGTGGAATGAATGTGGCAGGGGAAGCTGACAGTGGTGAAGAAGCCGTAAAATGGTGTCGTAGCAACCATGTTGACGTCATTTTAATGGATATGAATATGCCTGGTATTGGTGGGCTTGAAGCGACAAAAAAGATCCTTCGCCACAATCCAGACATTAAGATCATCGTGTTAACCGTGCATACGGAAAACCCATTTCCGACAAAAGTTATGCAGGCAGGTGCCGCAGGCTACCTGACCAAGGGCGCTGCGCCTGATGAAATGGTGAATGCCATTCGTCTTGTTAACAGCGGCCAGCGTTACATCTCTCCTGAGATTGCTCAGCAGATGGCGCTTAGCCAATTTTCATCGGCATCAGAAAACCCGTTCAAAGATCTCTCTGAACGTGAACTTCAGATCATGATGATGATTACCAAAGGCCAAAAGGTCACGGATATCTCAGAGCAATTGAGCTTGAGTCCGAAAACCGTGAATAGCTATAGATATCGACTGTTCAGTAAGCTTGATATCAACGGTGATGTTGAACTGACCCACTTAGCGATTCGACATGGAATGCTAGATACTGAGACCCTATAGTTGAGACAGTATCGTGTCGGAACCCATTTTTGACTCAACATCCTTTCTCAAAACCGTAACTAACCAACCCGGCGTCTACCGTATGTATGACGCCGAGTCGGTCGTTATCTACGTTGGTAAAGCCAAAGACCTCAAAAAGCGCCTTTCTAGCTACTTCCGCAAGCGAGTCGATAGTGAGAAAACCCGCGCGCTGGTCAGCAACATTCACAAAATTGATGTTACGGTAACGCACACCGAAACCGAAGCGCTGATCCTAGAGCACAATTACATCAAGCAGTACCTTCCTAAATATAACGTATTGCTTCGAGATGATAAGTCGTATCCGTATATCTTCCTTTCTGGCCATAAACATCCAAGGCTCTCCATGCATCGGGGGGCAAGACGGAAAAAAGGCGAGTACTTCGGCCCATATCCAGACTCCGGAGCCGTGAGGCAAACTCTGCACTTGCTACAAAGGATTTTCCCGGTTCGTCAGTGTGAAGATTCTGTTTATGCTAATCGAAGTCGACCGTGTTTGATGTATCAAATTGGTCGCTGTGCAGGGCCGTGTGTCAGCTCTATTATCTCAGATGATGAGTACGATGAATTGGTTGGTTTACTGCGTCTATTTTTACAAGGCAAAGACAAAAACGTAGTGCAGATGCTGGTGGAGAAGATGGATGAGGCGAGTCGCAATCTAGCCTTTGAACAAGCCGCTAAGTACCGCGATCAGATCCAAGCCATCCGACGTGTACAAGAGCAGCAATTTGTCTCTGAAGACAGTGACGATGACATGGATGTACTGGGTTTTGCTCAGGAAAATGGTGTGGCTTGTGTCCATATCTTGATGATTCGCCAAGGTAAAATCTTAGGCAGCCGTAGCCATTTTCCTAAGATCCCAAATAATACAGAGCAAGCTGAAGTCTTTTACAGCTTCTTGGGTCAGTATTACCTTAATCATTCTGAATCACGAACGATTCCAACGCGGATCATTCTGAATGACGGTTTGGTTGAAGACGTCAATGACATGTCGAAGGCCCTGACTGAAATTGCCGGTCGCAAGGTTTTATTCCATATCAACCCAACTGGCGCGCGAGGTCGATACCTTAAACTATCGAACACCAATGCACTTACGGCGATCACCACTAAGATCAACCATAAAATGACGATCAATCAGCGTTTCAAAGCCCTTCAAGAGGCGTTGAGCATTGAGAATATCAGTCGTATGGAGTGTTTCGATATCAGTCATACCATGGGTGAGAACACCATTGCTTCTTGTGTCGTGTTTAATCAAGAAGGGCCTGTAAAGCAAGAATACCGCCGCTACAATATTACAGGCATTACTGGCGGAGACGACTACGCCGCAATGGGGCAAGTTCTTGAGCGTCGCTACTCGAAGCAGATTGATGTCGACAAAATCCCAGATATTATCTTTATCGATGGTGGTAAAGGGCAACTCAATCGCGCTGTCGATATTGTCTCGGAATATTGGGACGATTGGCCAAAGCGTCCGCTATTGATGGGTATTGCGAAAGGTGTGACCCGTAAACCGGGTTTGGAAACCTTAATTACCCCAGAAGGGCGTGAGTTTAATTTGCCGAGTGATGCTCCCGCGCTGCACCTTATTCAACATATTCGGGACGAGAGCCATAACCATGCGATTGCTGGACATAGGGCAAAACGCGCTAAAGCACGTCGAACGAGTCCGTTAGAAGGTATTGAAGGTATTGGCCCCAAACGCCGTCAGTCACTGCTGAAATACATGGGTGGTCTTCAAGAGCTGAAACGTGCAAGTGTCGAAGAAATCGCCAAAGTACCAGGAATTAGCAAATCTTTGGCAGAAAACATCTATCAAGCATTGAAACAGTGATGAAAATCCCGCAACATAAACAGGCAGTAAAATAGAGCCGATAATAATATGCGTTTAAACATCCCTAACATTCTGTCTTTGTTGAGATTATTTCTCATCCCCGTGTTCGTCGTTGCATTCTATCTTCCGTATAGTTGGGCGCCGTTTGCCGCCGCTATGATTTTTTGGGTGGCAGGCTTCACTGACTGGCTCGATGGGATGTTAGCGAGAAAGCTTGGGCAAACGTCCCGCTTTGGCGCTTTCATTGATCCGGTAGCTGATAAAGTCTTAGTAGCCACCGCACTCATTCTTATCACTGAACATTACCATTCCATTTGGGTCACCATTCCTGCTGTGACCATGATTGCCCGAGAAATTATTATTTCAGCACTGCGTGAGTGGATGGCCGAGATTGGCAAGCGAGCGAGCGTGGCTGTGTCTTGGGTGGGCAAGGTCAAAACCGTTTCTCAAATGTTTGCACTCTGGGTTCTTATTTGGCGTTATGACGATTGGATGATTTGGGTAGGTTATGTGGCGCTGTATGTCGCAACTGTTTTGACTTACTGGTCAATGATGCAATACCTAGCGGCGGCAAAAGACGATTTGCTTAACGCAGATAAGTAGTTAGCGGATTTCCAGAACAGTATTTAGTACTAAGGCGAGCATTAAGCTCGCCTTTTTGCTTTTTAGCTCAGTTCAAAATTTGTAAGAGTAGGTGCTAGAAGGCGGCTTATACCAAACGTCGCGGCTAGGTGTCTTTTGGTAAGTTGACAAGTTTTCTAGACCTAAATGTGCATGTTTTTGCTAGAAAATTGAGCAAATTAGCGGTTTTTGGGTATTTCTTGGTCAAACGATTCAAAATATCAAAAAACGTGTTGACTCATTTTCCTGATTGCGTAAAATGCCTCCCGTACTCAAGAGGAACTGCTTAAAACGAAAGTTAAGAGCGAGACTTCAAGAGGAACAAGAAGGCGCCTTGGCAGAGTGGCTATGCAGCGGATTGCAAATCCGTGGACCTCGGTTCGACTCCGGGAGGCGCCTCCATTCTCTCTTTGAGAATATGCGACACTAGCTCAGTTGGTAGAGCGCAACCTTGCCAAGGTTGAGGTCACGAGTTCGAACCTCGTGTGTCGCTCCAAATATAGTGATATGGCCTAGAAGGCGGTATCAAGATGGTGTCTCCATCGCAAAGGATTTTGCGTGCCCTGGTGGTGGAATTGGTAGACACAAGGGATTTAAAATCCCTCGACGTTCGCGTTGTGCCGGTTCAAGTCCGGCCCGGGGCACCATCTCAAATTTAGTCTGAAAAGACAATGCGACACTAGCTCAGTTGGTAGAGCGCAACCTTGCCAAGGTTGAGGTCACGAGTTCGAACCTCGTGTGTCGCTCCAAACACTAAGACCCCAGCAGAAATGCTGGGGTTTTCTTGTTTTTAGCAATGTATATCAGTCTCGCTTGAGGTTTTAATTTGGGAATGAGGTGAACCTCGTGCCCGCATCCGGTCGAGTCGCTCCAAACACTAAAACCTCAGCAGAAATGTTGGGTTTTTTTCGTTCTGGTACTTTTCAACTTTTAGCCTTTATCTTACTGATTCTTTTTGCAATGATGTCCGTACTAAAAGCACTCCAATTGTGAATCGAGGCCTCTATGTTTACCGGTATTATTCAATCCGTCGCCACCATTGATAAAATCACAGATCTCAATGGTATCCGTACTTTTGAAATTGACTTCGAAGCAGGCTTTTGTGTCGATGTTGAAATTGGCGCTAGTATTGCTGTGGATGGTGTCTGTTTAACGGTAACCGAGATCCAAACCGACAAGCGTTTGTCGTTCGATGTGATGTTGCAGAGCCTCAATATCACCACGCTAAGTTCATTTGAACAAGGGCAAGTCATCAATGTTGAGCGTGCAGCTAAAGACGGTGCCGAAATTGGTGGTCACCCTCTATCAGGGCATGTGGACTTTAAAACGCCTCTAGTGGCGGTGGAGCAACAAGAAGACAACTATCGCATCAAGTTTCAATTGCCAAAAGAGTGGAAGCCGTATGTGTTCCCTAAGGGTTATATCGCAATCAATGGCGCGAGTTTGACGGTGTCTGAGGTTGATAAGCAAGAGGGCTGGTTCGACGTTTGGCTTATCCCAGAGACTCGTCGCATGACAACCTTCGAGGGCAAGGGCGTGGGCGATGACGTCAATATCGAGATTGAACGCGGCACGCAAGTTATCGTCGACACGGTGAGAGACACTATCGCTGACACATTAGGGCCGCTATTACCTATGTTTGAAAAGTTCTTAGAACAGAATGGCGTGGATGTAGACACCATTGGCCAAGCCACCACTAAGAGCTTGAGTGATAAGAAAGAACAGTAAAAATGTTTCGAAAATCCGCCTCAATTGAGGCGGATTTTTTATGGTAGCGGTTTGATATCGTTAACAATTGCTTTATAAATTGAGCAACATTATCTACCGATAAAACGGTTGCGATGATAATGAGTTCTATGTTATTTTCCCGCCCAATCTCGGAATGAATCTGGGGGATACGCGTCGTAACCATTCAAGCTGATTGTGATACGACGTAGGGTAGGTACTGATTATGCCAATAATCAGTAGACGGGATACTGATGCCTAGATGGGCATATTAATGGGAAACCCAACATTGAAACACATTAACTCTCACTCAAAAATCAGCTTTGTACTTCCAAACTGTGTATTACGCGTAAACCGTAGCATCACAGAACCTTGATCCGCAATATCGATCCCTTTTGCTAACGCGTTTGCGTTAGGCTTTGTCACATCTGTCATTCAGGTGGGGCTCGTTTTGTTGTTCGCGCAATAACCAAATTTGTGCGCGTAAAATCAGGTTAAAAACAAATGAGTACAGCATTCGAATTTGAATCTAATCAATTCGCGTCTTCGATTTCCGTGCAAGTTCCGCATGTCGAAGGCACCTACGATCTGACCCCAGATCAAGTATTACTAGACCAAGCTAAACATGAATCAGAAGTGCGTTCGTACCCGCGTCGTCTTCCAATTGCCATTAAGCGCGCTTACGGTGCTTTGGTGGAAGATACTCGTGGTCAAGTCTTCTTAGACTGCCTTGCTGGTGCAGGTACTTTGGCGATGGGTTACAACCACCCTGAGATCAACCAAGCCCTGAAAGAGCAGCTAGATTCTGGTCTGCCATATCAAACGCTTGATATCACTACCGAGGCTAAAGACCGCTTCATTAAACGTGTCAAAGCTTTCCTGCCGGAGCAATTTGCTGCGGATTCAGTGATTCAGTTTTGCGGCCCATCTGGTGCTGACGCGGTGGAAGCAGCCATCAAGCTTGCCAAGCAAACTACCGGTCGCAATACCATGTTCGCGTTTCGTGGTGCTTACCATGGCATGACCAATGGCACTATGGGCATGATGGGTAACCTTGGTACCAAGTCACGTCGCACTGGCCTAATGTCCGATGTGCACTTTATGCCATTCCCGTATAGCTTGCGCTGTCCATTTGGACTCGGTGGTGATGCGGGCGCTAAACAAAGCATTCGCTACATTGAGCGTCTTCTCAATGACGACGAAGCAGGCATCATGAAACCTGCGGCGATCATTGTTGAGCCAGTGCAAGGTGAAGGTGGCGTGATTCCGGCTCCGGCCTTTTGGCTTAAAGAGCTACGCAGGATCTGTGATGAACATGAAATCCTACTGATTCTGGATGAGATCCAGTGTGGTGTAGGTAAAACGGGTTACCGATTTGCTTTCGAAGAAGCGGGCATCAGCCCAGATATTCTTTGTCTTTCTAAAGCGATTGGTGGCGGTTTGCCAATGTCGATCTTGGTGTTCAATAAAAAGGTCGATACTTGGAATGCGGGTGAACACACAGGCACATTCCGTGGTAACCAATTAGCGATGGTGTCGGGTGCGAAAGCGCTAGAGATCATTGAGCGTGACAACCTTGTTGAGCACGCGAGCATAGCTGGCGAATATCTGCGCCTTGGTCTAAACAAAATCAAAGACCGTGTGAACTGCATTGCAGAAGTTCGCGGTAAAGGCCTGATGCTAGGTGTTGAGATCGTTAAGCCAAGCGGTGAACACAACAAGTTTGGTGAACCTGTTGCTGATGGCGAACTGACACTTGCGATTCAACGCGCTGTGCTCGAGCGCGGTTTAATGGTTGAAAAGGGCGGTCGTGACGGTTCTGTGATTCGCTTCCTTCCCCCCCTTATTATCAGCTTTGAACAGATTGATTTTGCGCTGCGCACTATCGAAGAAGCGATCATTGTTGCAGGTGGCGGCGAGAAAACCGAGCAAGAGGCGAAGAAGTCTAACTGGCGAAAGCACTTCATCCATACCGGAGAGCAAGGGGCAACTGAGTTTGCTAAGGTGATGAATCACACCACTCAAGCGATGAAAGAAGTGTTTGAGAAGGTCAGCAAACCCTACTCTGGGTTGGATCCGAAAACGCTCGAAAACCTTATCAATGACGTGAATCTTGATAGTCAAAACAACAGCCTACAAAGCGTAGTGGATGAAACAGCAGGGCTTGTTGCTGAGCATTCTATCTTCACTCAACACCCAGACTGTATTGCTCACTTGCACACGCCTCCACTAATGCCTGCGGTAGCAGCAGAAGCCATGATTGCGGCGCTAAACCAGTCAATGGATTCTTGGGATCAAGCGTCAGCTGCAACGTATGTTGAGCAAAAGGTGCTGGACTGGCTGTGCGAGCGTTATGAGCTTGGCGAAGATGCGGATGGTATTTTCACCAGTGGCGGTACGCAAAGTAACTTGATGGGTTTGCTGCTCGCTCGTGATCGTATTGCTGACATTACTGATGGTCACTCTATTCAGAAACTAGGCCTGCCAAGCTACGCCGATAAACTGCGTATTGTATGCTCAGACAAGTCACACTTCACGGTACAGAAGTCAGCGTCACTGCTTGGTCTTGGTGAAAAAGCGGTGCATTGTGTGGCAACTCACGACAACGGCACGATTAAGACAGATGCTTTGCTTGCAGATATCGCAGCACTCAAAGAACAAGGGTTAATTCCGTTCGCACTAGTTGGAACAGCAGGTACCACTGATCACGGCGCGATCGATGATCTGGCATCACTTGCAAATATTGCATCCCAACAGGCTCTTTGGTTCCACGTAGACAGTGCCTACGGTGGTGCTTTGATTCTAAGCAGCCACAAAGACAAGTTGAAAGGCATCGAAAAAGCTGACTCGGTGAGTGTCGATTTCCATAAACTGTTCTATCAAACCATTAGCTGTGGGTCTCTACTGCTTAAGGACAGAGTGAACTTCAAATACTTGCTTCATCATGCCGATTACCTCAATCGCGAACATGATGAACTGCCAAACTTGGTCGATAAATCTATCGCGACGACTAAACGTTTCGATGCGTTGAAGGTCTTCATGACCATGCAAAATGTTGGCCCAGGCGCACTAGGTGAGATGTACGATCATCTTATGGATCAAACTAAGCAAGTGGCAGAGCTTGTAAAAGCGCATTCGCAGTTTGAGCTATTGGCTGAGCCGTCGCTTTCAACGGTTCTATTTAGAGCGGTAAACAGTGATGCTGATGACCTAGAACAGCTGAACAAAACAATTCGTATCGAAGCGCTGACTTGCGGCGTTGCGGTACTCGGGGAGACGGTAGTAAATGGCCACTCGGCACTGAAATTTACCATCTTAAACCCTTGCTTGAAGTTATCGGATTTCGAAACGCTTCTAAATAATATTCATCAATTAGCCCTTGAGCTAACTAACTCTCACTAAGAGAAAAAGGAAATAAAACAAATGGCAATTCTACAAATTGGTGCTGGTGGTGTTGGTTGGGTAGTCGCACACAAAGCGGCTCAAAACAATGACGTATTAGGTGATATTACTATCGCTTCACGCACTGTAGCGAAATGTGAAAAAATCATCGAGTCAATCAAGGGCAAGAACAACCTTAAAGATCCAAGCAAAAAGCTAGAAGCGCGTGCAGTTAATGCTGACGATGTTGAGGCGCTTGTCGCCCTAATTAACGAAGTAAAACCGGATCTTGTTATCAACGCTGGTCCTCCGTGGGTAAACATCACCATCATGGAGGCGTGCTTGCAAGCGAAGGTGTCTTACCTAGATACATCGGTTGCGGTTGACCTATGTTCTGAAGGTCAACAAGTACCACAAGCTTACGATTGGCAGTGGGGCTTCCGTGATAAGTTCAAAGAGGCAGGCATCACCGGTATCCTTGGTGCGGGTTTCGATCCAGGCGTTGTTAGCGTGTTCGCCGCTTACGCAGTGAAGCACCTGTTCGATGAAATCGACACCATCGATGTTATGGACGTGAACGCTGGCGATCACGGTAAGAAGTTTGCGACAAACTTCGATCCAGAAACTAACATGCTTGAAATCCAAGGCGACTCTTTCTATTGGGAAAACGGCGAGTGGAAGCAAGTGGAATGTCACTCTCGCATGCTTGAGTTTGATTTCCCGCTAGTAGGTAAGCACAAGGTTTACTCTATGGCGCACGATGAAGTTCGTTCAATGCAAGAGTTCATCCCTGCAAAACGCATCGAGTTCTGGATGGGCTTTGGGGACACTTACTTGAACTACTTCAACTGCATGCGCGATATCGGCCTACTAAGCCCAGACCCGCTAACATTGCATGACGGCACGGTTGTTCAACCTCTGCACGTACTTAAAGCGCTACTGCCAGACCCAACTTCTCTAGCACCGGGCTACACAGGTAAAACGTGTATCGGTACTTGGGTTCAAGGTAAGAAAGACGGTAAAGAGCGTTCAGTATTCATCTATAACAACGCTGACCATGAAGTGGCATACGAAGATGTTGAGCACCAAGCCATCTCTTATACTACGGGTGTTCCAGCAATCACTGCTGCACTTCAATACTTCCGCGGTAAATGGGCAGATGCTGGCGTGTTCAACATGGAACAGCTAGACCCAGATCCGTTCTTGGAGACAATGCCAGAGATTGGTCTGGATTGGCATGTTCAAGAGTTGGAAGTCGGCGCGCCGGACATTAAGATTCTTAAATAAGTGTTTTGGTCCTAGGTCCTATGTCCTAGGACCTAGCTACTTAGGACCATTAAAATGAATAAATCCCAACTTAAAACCCCATACTTCATGATCAACGAATCTAAGTTGATCGAAAATCTAGAGAAAGCCAAGCAGCTTAAAGAGATCTCTGGCGTTAAGCTGGTTCTCGCGCTGAAGTGCTTCTCTACGTGGGGTGTCTTCGACATCATCAAGCCATATTTAGATGGTTCAACCAGTAGTGGTCCATTTGAGGTAAAGCTTGGTCACGAAACCTTTGGCGGTGAAACTCACGCCTACAGTGTGGGCTATACCGAAGATGACGTGCGTGAAGTGTCGGAAATCTGTGACAAGATGATCTTCAATTCTCAGTCTCAGCTTGCGGCTTATCGTCATATCGTTGAAGGCAAGGCGTCTTTGGGGCTTAGATTAAACCCTGGCGTTAGTTACGCAGGTCAAGATCTAGCGAATCCAGCACGTAAATACTCTCGTCTTGGTGTGCAGGTTGATCATATTGATCCAAGTGTGTTCGATAGCATTGATGGCGTTATGTTCCACATGAATTGTGAAAACAAAGACGTGGATGCGTTCATTGGCTTGCTTGATGCGATCTCCGAACAGTTTGGTGAGCACCTAAACAAGTTAGATTGGGTGAGTATGGGTGGTGGTGTCTTCTTTACGTGGCCAGGCTACGACGTTGAAAAGCTAGGCGCAGCACTTAAAGCGTTTTCACAAAAGCACGGTGTTCAGATGTATCTGGAGCCGGGCGAAGCGATCATCACTAAAACAACCGATTTGGTTGTGACGGTAGTCGACATTGTTGAGAACGAAAAAAAGACGGCGATTGTAAACTCAGCGACGGAAGCACATCGCTTGGATACGCTGATTTATGACGAACCTGCGTCTATTTTGGAAGCGAATCCAGACGGAGAGCATGAGTATGTGATTGGTTCATGTTCATGCCTTGCAGGCGATCAATTCTGTGTTGCGAATTTTGACGAGCCGTTAAAAGTAGGTCAGCAGTTACACATTATGGATAGTGCTGGCTACACTATGGTGAAACTGAATTGGTTTAATGGATTGAAGATGCCATCTATCTACTGCGAGCGTTCTTCAGGTGACATCGAAAAACTCAATGAGTTTGGCTATGAAGACTTTAAGCGTTCGTTGTCTCAGTGGTCGGTGAGCTAATTGATATTAGTCGGTAATCGAGTAAAACAGGCAAGCACAATGTGCTTGCCTGTTTTTTTATAAGCCCCTATCTTTTAACAAGATACGTGTTTAGCTTTTCACTGTTCTCAAGGGGCCTTTTCTGATGAATAAATCATTCTCTGCCAAGTTGTTTGGCCTGATAGTTGTGCTGTTTAGTTTGTCGGGGTGTGTGAGCTATAGCATTACGGAACAAGAGATGACCGATTACCTTAACCAAAACTTAAAGCTTGAACAGGCAGTAGGAGTTGAGGACGTGCTGTACGCAAAGGTGTCAGTCGATGACTTAAAAGTGAATATCGGACGCAGTGATAAAGACAGAGTTGCGGTGTTCGCCAATACCACAGCCGAATTGCACATGATGAGTCAACCAGAGATTGACTTAGATCTGGATATCGAATTCAGTGCGATACCGAGCTACAAAAAAGAGACGGGTGAAGTGTTTCTCAAGTCCCTTAGACTAGAGCGCTTAGATGAAGATGGTTCGGTGCTTACCCCGGAGATAAGGCAACTCATTAAACCGGCAGTTGCGTTGATTGGTAATGCTGTATCGAGCTATCCGGTGTATCAACTTGATGAAACTGCGGTAAAGCAGTCATTACTCAAATCCTCCAGCCCTGAAGTGAAAGTGGAAAATAACAAACTGGTTATTGATTTCTTTGAGTAGATCGAGGTTTTTGAATCAGTAAGTGATCTGGTTTGACCAGGATGGACTATTATGGGTAATTTATTCAATTAATTGGAAAAATGGCGCGTAGGTACTCTTGTCGCCAACAGCAAAAGGACTGTTCATGATCAGCAAAATTTTCACCACTCTGATACTCGTTCTTATCGGCTACATGTTTTACAAAAATAATAGCATGCCGTCCTATCTAGGCGTGGATGAAGGTCAGCTAGCTCGAATGCCTTCCACTCCAAATGCGGTTTCTTCACAGACTAAGATTCCAGAAAAACAGGTGCAACCTATCGCGTTTGACGACTTAGCGACAGCCAAAGCTCGTGCATTATCGGCGTTAAAAAGCCTAGGTCGCAACGAGATTGTGACTGATAGCGGTGATTATGTGCACGCGGTGTTTACCACCCCGTTGATGCGCTTTCATGACGATGTAGAGCTATATTTTGACGCAGATAATGGTGTGATGCACTACCGCTCTCAGTCTCGTACCGGATACAGCGATGCAGGTGTGAACCGCGCTCGTTATGATGAGTTTGTCGAAGCGTTTCAACAGACGGGTAACTGATTGATTAAATGCCATTTTCCAAACGCGTTCTCAGCCGCTAGGTTTGGAGGAGTTACAAAATAACCCCAAGGGCCATACTGTTCTTGGGGTTATTTTTTATATTGAAGCGTAGCGGCTAATGTTATTTAAGGCTCTTAACTAGAGCTTTCCCCACGCCGTGAGCACTTGTTGGGTTTTGACCCGTGATCACGCGCTCATCAACGATGACCAACTCTTGCCAAGGCTGCACCTTAGTGTACTGGTTAGCGGTGCGTGCAAGAGATTCTTCCAGCAAGAATGGAATCGCATCGATGGTGCCAAAATCGACTTCTTCTTCACGAGTAAAACCGGTCACCGATTTAGAGGCCAACAGCTTTTCACCATTGCTAAGTGTGATTGGCAGTAGGGCACCTGGACCGTGACATACCGCAGACACAATGCCACCATTTTCGTAGTGTTTTGCCGCAATGGCTGCGAACGATTCGTCTGTTGCAAGATCAGACAGCAAACCAAAACCGCCAGGATAGAAGATGGCGTCGTAGTCTTCTACGTTGATTTGTGAGACAGGAATTGTGTTGTTAATGCGGTTTTGAAAGTCATCGTTCGCCAGCAGTTCTGCATTGACGCTGTCACCTTCGATATCCGTGCCATAGAGCGGCGCTTTGCCACCTTTGATTGATGCGATGTCATACTCGAACCCTGCGGCTAGAATTTCACTGAGCGCATGGGTTAATTCTGGCGCGTAGGTACCGTTGGCTTGATCGGTTTCACCTAGCGTGGCGTGATTGGTAACTGGGATCAGTACTTTTTTCATGATTCATTCCTTTTGAGCAGACTGGCTTTTTATTGTACGAACTAATATTAATTGCAAATCAGATAGGTGATAATTGGCGAATTAGGAAAAACATTATTGCCATATAGCAAAGATGGGCGTTGTCGAGGTTATTATGGAGAGCTTTGAAGGGATCAATGAGTTCGTTGCTGTAGCGGAAAGTCATGGTTTCTCGGCTGCTGCCAAGCAGCTTGGTTGCAGCACCAGTCATGTGAGTCGCCAAGTCTCGAGATTGGAACAGCGGGTCGGGGTGGCATTATTGGCGCGCTCGACCCGAATGGTCAGTTTGACGGACGCAGGACAAGTGTATTACCAGCAGTGCAAAGAGCTTGTCATTGGTTTGCAGCAAGCAAACGAGCGTTTATCTTCTCAACATATTGAGCTTAGTGGCACGTTGCGCGTCAGTGCTGCTGGCGCGTTTGCTGAAAATCATGTTGCGCCAGCTCTCATGGCTTTTGCCAAACAATATCCAGAACTCACGGTTGAGATGGATTTTAATACCCGCATGGTGAACTTCATCGAAGATGGTGTTGATTTTGCGATTCGCTACGGCCGTTTGAATGATTCTGGATTAGTGGCAAGAAAACTGGTGGACAGACCGATGGCCGCCGCGGCAAGTCAACAGTATTTATCACAATATGGTGAGCCAACGCATCCTAATCAACTAGCTCAGCACAGCTGCATTATTGCCAACAATGACCACTGGCAGTTTGAAAAAGAAGGCAAGCCGATGAGCGCTATTCGAGTCAACGGTCGTTGGAGAAGCAACAATTCCAACGCATTGCTTCAAGCGTGTGAAGAGGGGCTGGGCATCGCCTATTTGCCTCGAAGCAGTTTTGGGGATGCGTTATCTACGGGCAAATTAACGCCTGTTCTCGAGCCTTATTGGGGCAAAGGTTCGAGTAGCTGGATTGTTTACCAAAATCGCCGCTTCTTGCCCGTTAGAGCAAGAATGGCGATTGATTACCTAGTGAATTACTTCGCTGATTGGCAGGAATAAGGCGTGTTACTTGAAAAGGTGTTGCAGAGCGCGGCTGACGGGAAGTTTGCTTCCAGCCACATAAGCGTTCATTTTTCCGGTGAGATCTTTTTTCACCTTATCGAGCTTATGAAGATTGATCATCGTTGAGCGGTGAATTTGCCAAAAACAGTCTGGATCAAGCTGGTTTGAAAGCTCTTTGATGCTACTACGCAGCACATATTCCCGTTTGTCATCGGTGACCAAGGTAACGTATTTGTCTTCCGCTTTTAAGTAGGCAATATCGTCGACCGACACCAGATGAATCTCGTCTTGCTTACTGGCTTTAAGCCACTTTGAGAACTGTGGTGCGGCATTTAGTGACAGTTTTTCCAAGTTGGCCATGAGCGAGCTAAGCTCTGGGGCTGCACTATGTGAGGACAAGCGTGAGGACAAGCGCGACTTGGCTTTTTCACAAGCATCAATAAGCCTTGTTTCATCAATGGGCTTGAGCAAGTAATCCACAGCATTGGCTTCAAAAGCGCTGACAGCATAGTGATCAAACGCGGTGATAAAGATGATCAGCGGCGCTGGTTTATCGCGGCTTGAAGAACGTTTAGCGATCTCGCGCGCGACATCCAGCCCGGTTTTCCCCGGCATTTGAATATCTAAAAACGCCACATCGAAGTGCTCCTTTTCGATAGCGGAAACCGCTTGTTCGCCGTTTTCACATTTCGCAACGACGTCGAGCTCAGGCCAAGCTTCAGCCAACAGCTTGTCGAGATGAAATCGAAGTAGTGGTTCGTCGTCAGCTATCAGGGCTTTTATCATAGTTCATCCAATATTATTGAGCGTCGAGCGGTAAAGTAATCGTGGCGGTTACACCGCCTTGTGCGTTCTCAGTGATGCTAAGAGTGGCGCGGCCTTGATACATGGCACTGAGCCGCGATTTTGCATTTTTGATCCCGATACCATGACCTGTATTGTCGCTGTTGGCCGAGAGGCCTAATCCGTTATCAACGACCTTTAGCACGCACTGACTGCCTTTGATTTGTGCTTCAATGGCAATACTGCCCCCTCTAACGCTAGGTTCAATACCATGCTTGATCGCATTCTCTACCAACGGTTGCAGTAGATAAGGCGGAGTCATGACGTGGCTGGCTTCATCTGAAACATCAAACGTTGCCTTTAGTCTGTCACCCAAGCGCGTTTGTTGGATAGCGAGGTAGGCTTCCAATAGTTTCATTTCCGAGGCGATGCTGACATGACTACTACGGTGGCCTGTCATGCTGGCGCGAAGAAGTGTGGTCAGCTTATCGAGCATCATTTTGGCCTGCTCTGGGTTGGCATCAACGAGCACACTAACGTTCGCAAGGGTGTTGAACAGAAAGTGTGGTTCGATTTGACTTTGCAATTGCTTAAGTTCCGATTCTACTAAAGCTTTTTCTTGCTCAATTTGGTCACGTTTGGTCTGCTCTAGGGCTTGTCGCAGACTCATTTTCTGCTCTTGAGCATGAAAAAAGTAGAAGCAGATTGAGGTAAATATAATGCCAAGGAAAAAGATCGGTTTTATCCCGTTCCAAACATCGAATCCCGGATATTTGCTCACCCAAAAATAGGCATTTAGTGTACCAAGCGCGACAGCTGCCGATAGAGTTATGGCTAACGATAAACTGCGCTGCTGAGCCAGTGCAGGTACAAAGCGATCAAGCACCCAAGACATGAATACGGCGCTGTAACCATAGCCTAGGCTTATCATCAGGTTCTCATAATAAGGTGCAGACCAAATGGAAGCAGTGATCACCGCGATTAAGGCGCAGAACAGAGTTGTGAATAACAGTGAGCGAGCCCAGCCATTCTCTGCCATTGGAATAGTCATCATTAGAAACGTCCTTTTAGATTAATTAGTATGTTATAGCTATCAGGTAAATTTGCATACACGCTATTCGTTGCCCCGGTCACGAATCGAGCCGCAAGTTCGAGGTTAAAGCTCGTGTCACCCGTATCAAGCACATCAAAATCGAGCCACTGAGTGGCGATAATGCCACCATCTTCTGGCGCGATCATGAGATCCAGTCTTGGGTGCATGCTGCGCAGTAGGTGATTGTTTTTACTCCAT
Organism: Vibrio sp. CB1-5; assembly: GCF_059412285.1. Lineage (NCBI taxonomy): Bacteria > Pseudomonadati > Pseudomonadota > Gammaproteobacteria > Vibrionales > Vibrionaceae > Vibrio > Vibrio sp. CB1-5. The sequence goes on from NZ_JBJHPB010000007.1 coordinate 181,604, forward strand.
TGCCACTGACGCCAGAAAATAGGGTCAAGCCGACTGTGCAACATGACGTTGTGCTGTACGATGTTTTGCTGGCTGTAGCCAAGTGCAAAAGATTGAGAGATGGGGTTAAATCTCGGATCACTAGAGCTGGCGTATTGATAAGCGCTATCCCATTCAGATTGACTCCAAGCTCGCGAATCATACCAATACTCGCCTATCACACTCAGACCGGATTCGTGCGACCACGTGCTTCCCACTAAAACTTGATTAGCGTTACTTTTCTCAGTGAGTTCCACCGGTTGATTCGGTGTGATGTCATAGCCATGATAACGGCGTGAATAAGAGACCGAAGCGTGAGCTGACCAAGCTTGGTTGAATACATTGACTAGGCTGCCACCAAGCAGCCCTTGACGAACATTGTCGTAATAGCCAATTATTTGCAGCTCAAGATCGCCCAGTAAACGATAATATTTGCCACCTAACCCTTGCTGCTCGGTAGCGCGGCCATACTCTGAGGTGTCGAGTTGGCTCCAGCTTGAATCGGTAGCGATGAGTGTCCATTCCGATTCCAGTCCATAGTGAGATAGTGCCAGTGTGCCTGCGCCTTCTTCAATCTGTATACCCACTGGATTTCGGCGGTAGGGGGTGAAAATGTCCAGAACTCGGTAGCCATAGCCAACGCCCCAGTCGATACGTGCCTTGCCTATGAGTACGTCCCACTCCGATTCACCGAGCGTTACGCTGGTCTCGTAAGTCAGCGTAGATATGACCGCATCGAATTGGCGTTGGTTATGGCCGTCGGGCGTATTGTCGTAAAGAGACGTACCAAGCAGAGCCACATTGGCGCTAACCGAGTGAAACTGCGCATTGATATCGAGTAGGGCATTCACTTGCTCGTGGCTGCGATCGCTTTGATCTGGCAAGAATGCACTGTCGCCGCCACCAATGGACTGTAAGTTCACTTGATAGTCGGTTTCAATATCGAGTTCATCCCACGAAGACTCGGTTGCGTTTGCTATGTTTGCGTTTAAAAGAAGAACCAGCGCCGCAGGCACCCAAGCAATAAGCTTGGGTGCAGCTGAGCTAACTTGGGTTTTCATAGCTCAACTCGCTTGTTTTTAGATAGGTACGCCGGGTTGTAGTACTTGTCGGCGAGCTGGTGCGGCGTAACCTGTTGATAGTCGATGACCGTCTTTTTGTCGGTTTGGATTTGGTCGAGTAAGACCATAGTCACTACGCGCCGTTGGCCTTCACGCTCTCCAGATTCAAACAGTGCCTTTTTGGCCAGTTTTCCAGAAGTGAGGTAGAGGTCGGCTCGCACCGGAAATCCGCTCTGTTTTTCGACCCAAAGATCAATGGATTGATAGCTCGCGCCCGCTGTTTTTGCCTTTAGAGATAGCTGCAGCGTAGGCTCTGAATTAGCACCAGAAATGTTACTTTGCTCAGAGATGATTTCACCTGTGTAATCCTGGCTCCATGTCAGGGTGGAAACATCGCCTACAGAGGCATCACCTAATAGCTTTTGCATCGGGGTAATCCGGATGGGTCTGCGGCTTTTCGGCATCACGAGCCAGTAGTTGTCACCAAGCATCAACATTTTCTGACCTTGCTCGACTTTGGACTTAAACAGCACCAAAGATTCACGGTCTGGTCTCAAGTACACTTCATATTGGCGAGTCTTATCGAGCTCCCCATCTTGATAGAGCGCGACTTCGGTAACAACTTTAGATGCCGCGTCCTCTAGGCGGTAGTCATCGGCGATCGACAGTATCTCTGCCGCACTGGTATCTTTAGATATTGTGTAGGCTTGCGCTGGCCAGCTGGCACAGATAGTGACTAGTGATGCCATTAATAGTGGCTGTTTTCGAATCCAATTAAACATAAGCAAGTGCCTCCGTAATAGGTCGTTTAGTGCCTTTGCGCGCGGAAATAAACGCAGCAAACACGCAGATGATGATCACGGCGATGCCCGCGTAGGTAGCAACGCTCAATGAGAATACGAGCTCCAATGGATAGCCTTCACTTCGCCCCGGAGGGGGTGGCATTTGAATGTTGGCAACTTGAAGAAACAATGTGGTGAACCAGGCAAACAGCGCGCCAGCAACGCTGCCAACTATGCCAATGAGTATCGACTCACGGACAAACATGGCGATGATTTCTCTTGGGTAACTGCCCATCGCCGATAAAGCGCCAATTTCACGAGTACGTTCAGACACGGTCATCGACATCGTGTTAAATAGCGCCACAAATACTACTAAGCCAAGCACGATACCGAGTACACCAAAGATGCCGTTGTAGAGACCGCGAACCTTGTTGTAGAAAAACGCCCGCTCGTACCATGGGGTGAGTTGTAAGTTGGCAAATGCAGGGTCGCTGTCGAGTGCTTTTGTCACTGCCACTGAGGCGGAGTCTGTCAGTTTGGTGTCGTCTAGGTAGATAGATACAGCGCTCACTTTGTCACTGGCCAGCAGAGATTGCGCACTTGATAATCGAACATGAATCTGGCGTTTATCAAGTTCAGGAACACCAGTGCTGTAGGTGCCCACAACTTGGAAATCCATCGCATTGAGCACACCATCCGTCGTAGTCGCAAGTAACGTTACCCAGTCTCCAACGCGAACAGACAGGTTATTGGCCAGCTCATTGGCGATCATAATGCCGTCTTCGCTGGACTCGGTAAGCGCGTTGCCGGTTTGCAACCCGATGAAGTCTTCACGCAGAACAAACTCACTGGGTTCAACACCATTGCCGACAAAAATAGAGGACTTTCGACCGTTGGATATCAAACCAGAGAAATAGATCCTAGGTTGAATTCCTTTGGTGTCGAGTGTTTGGCGAAGCAGTTCGTTAAGGGTTTGGTACTGAGCAATACCATTTTGCAGCGGCATCTCTTCTTCACGCTCAAAGTAGCCCGGTTGGCTTAAGGTAATGTGACCAACATCATTCGCGGTAGAGCGTTCGAGCGATTGATAGGTAAACAGACCAAAACCTGCAGCCGCAGTGAGTGCAAAGATAGCAATCGCAACAATGATCAATGACAACAGTGTGCGGCGCTTGTTTCTTACTAGATATAGGCTCGCGGCTTTAAAGCCTTGTAGTTGTGATGAAATCATGCGATCTCCTTATTCAGCTCAATCGGCTGGTGTTGTGGCATAGAAGAAAGCGTACCGTCGACCAGTTCGATGGTGCGGTCACAGCGGCTGGACATACGACTGTCGTGCGTGGCGACGATGAAAGTCGTGCCTTGTTCATGACTCAGCTGCTTCATCAGTTCAACGATTTGTCCTGCGGATTGGCTGTCTAGGCTGGCGGTTGGCTCATCGGCAATGACCAGCTGTGGGCTGTGAATCAAAGCTCTAGCTATCGCAACACGTTGCTGCTGGCCGCCGGAAAGGTGGTCGGGGCGGTGGTGTTTGACTTCACCAAGTCCCACACGCTCTAGCCATTGCTCGGCAATTTGCATGCGTTCTTGATAAGGGATCCTGTTGAGCATAAGCGGGTAAGCGACATTTTCTAACGCCGTCATAACAGGGATTAGATTGAAGCGCTGGAACACAAAGCCAATATTCTCACGACGGAAACGAGTTAATGCTTTGCCGTCTTTGCTCATGGTGTTACCCGCGAAATGAATCTCGCCGTCGTAATTGGTGTCGAGCAGCCCTAAGATATTGAGCAGTGTACTTTTCCCTGAACCCGACGGCCCACACAAAGCGACGATTTCGCCAGTCTGAATGGTGCCAGAAATGTGCTTAAGCGCTTCGACATCGTTGGCACCCATAATGTAGCGTTTGTGTAGTTGGTGAAACGTAATCATATCGACTCCTTGCGATACTTTTCGATTGGTATGTATTCAATTTACTGAGTTAGGCAGGGCGCTGCCGCATGATGCGACAAATGGTGATTTCTAGAGATAAACGGTTGGTGATGGGGATAAATGGTTTAGAGATAATTGATCGAATTGCTAGCGGCTACGTTGAAAGAGAAATGAACCCAAATGGACATTGAAATAGATGAATTCGGCAATAAATAAGTTTAATCCCAACAAGTTACTGAACAGCAAGTGGACGGCAGTGACACCAAAACAGAAAGAGAAGCACTTCATTGTTGTTGAATTAGAGCGCGATGAAGAGGGTGTTGTGGTTGGTTGTCAGTTAGAGGCGATTATGTCGAAGCGGGCGATAGAGATGGACTGGCGTGAGTTGAAGGATAGGGGGAGTTGGTTGCAGGGGTGGAAGTGATAGGAGTCTGCTGATCCATATTCGGAGAGAGTGTCCTGAATTCTGTGTAACTGTCTAAACTTAAGCCTTAAAGGCTAA